>PLST01000126.1:5102-14791 GCA_003164255.1 Acidobacteriaceae bacterium
CCTCGGGAAGTTACGTCAAGGCGGACGGGACGGGGTACGGCACGCCGACGAGTGGCGTAACCCAGATCAGCGCGGGTACAAACGTGACGATCTCTCCTTCCGGCGGCACCGGAAACGTGACTATCAATGCTCGCGGCGGTTTTCCCGTGCGCGCATTGCCGAACCAACTCAACGACGTATTCCAGCGCACAGGAGCAAACCTTGGCACAGGCTGGACAAACTATCTGAATGGATGGGTTCCCAATAGCGGTGCGGCACACGGCTCTTCTTCTAACACGTCGATCTACAGCGTGGCGGCTTACACGGGCGCTGCATCGACGCCCACGGCACAGACCTCAACCATTGTTGTCACCTCAGTAAGCGGAAGCTCAGATTACATCGGTCCCTTGGTTCGCGTGACCGGAACACCCACCACGTCGGTTAGTTTCTACTTCTGCTCAGAGGGAGGAGCGAACGCATACTTTGGAAAAGTTACGGGAGCCAGCAATAGCAGTATTGGAACCGGCACAGTCTATGCATCGCCCAGCGTTACTCCGGCTGCCGGAGACATTCTGACGTTACAAGTCGTGGGAAATACGCTCTCGTGTTACCGCAACGGAGTCGAGATTGGAAATGCGAACGATGCAAGCAGCCCACTGACGACGGGCTACCCAGGCATATTTCAGCAGGGAGACACAGATACGATCAGTTCATTCACTTACACGAGCCCCGCGCCTATCCCTGGATGCAACGTCAATATGGTTGCCGACGGCGATTCTGAAACGTTCGGATATGGCGTCACCAGTCCTTATACAGATTCGATTTACACTTCCGCCGGGTCTGTCCCCTGCATCGCCAATCTTGGGGTCTCGGCCAAGGCGGTAGGGGTAACGATCCCCGCAACAGTGGGCAGTATCGAGTCAATGATTACTACTGGAACGACGGTGATTGATCCTCTTTTTCAGGCAGGGAAACAAAACATCGACATCATTTGGGGATGCACGAACGATATGTCGGCTGGCGGGCGCACTCCAGCCCAATGCGATGCCGATCTTGGAACCTACATCGCAGCGCGACATGCTTCCGGCTGGAAAGTGATTTTGGTTCAGACTCTCTCGCGAGGAGATTCATCGGATGCCAATGACACGAAGATGCAGGCGTTGAATCAACTGACGGCATCGGGGACGGGAGCTGATGAAGTGGTGACGCTTCCCCTGGCGCTGACCGGCACTAGCGGATGGGCCAATGCCAATCTGTTCCAGCCTGACAAGGTGCATGGCACGCAGCAAATGATGACCTCGTTCATTGCTCGAGCCGTAAGCGCGGCGATCGACGCGCTGCAATGAGAAGCCTGGTCATCCTATCGTTAGCGCTCACGCTCGCCGAGTTTCCGTGCAGCGCCCTCCGCCAGCTTTCTCCAATGCGCTGGGCGGCCAGGTTATTGCTCAAGCGGTCACCAGGCTTATGCCGGGGAGGCGGGGAATATTCCAGGCGTGCGATTCCGTCGCTGCCGTGACAATTGACTTGGCGGCGTTCTCAATCGGCTCCCCAAGAATTCGCTTGCGCGAAGAGGGCGAGGCTTTTGGGATTTACGGTGCGAGGACACGGAGAATCTGGTGCCACGGGAAGATGGAGTCTGGAAACGATGGCGGAATGCAATGCCGCAGGAGGGTTGGACCTCAAACTTGAGAGCCTGGACCGCGAGTGGTTAAGACAGTTCGGGCAAATTCTGGACGAGCGTCCCGAACGGTTGCGGGGAGGAACCGTGGGCATGGCGCTTGCCGAGAAGCTTTTGCTGGTGAGGACACGCGATGGCGTTACAGCACCGCTCAGGGCAAACGAAACACAACGAGTCTTTGAGCGGCGGCGAGGTAAATGGAACATTGTGCTGAAGGCGCGCCAGATGGGGCTGACAACCTGGACAGCCGCACGCTTTTTTCTGAAGACAATCACGCAGCCGGGAACGCTGACGCTGGAAGTGGCACACACGCAGGAGGCGGCAGAAGAGATTTTCAGGATCGTGCACCGCTTTCTGGCCTGGCTGCCTGAGGAATTGCGGCAAGGGCCATTGCGGACCTCGAGGGCCAATGTGCGACAGCTGGTTTTTCCGGAACTGGATGCGCAGTACCGGGTTGTGAGTGCGGGTGACCGGAATGCAGGACGTGGACTGACGGTTCAGAATCTGCATTGTTCGGAGTTGGCGCGCTGGCCTGGCGATCCGGGAGAGACACTGGCAGGGTTGCGTGCGGCGATGGCGCCAGAGGCAGAACTGATTTTGGAATCGACGCCGGACGGCGTGGGCGGATGCTTCCACGAAGAATGGCTGAAAGCAGACGAAGCGGGAATGGTGCGGCATTTCTTTCCGTGGTGGCTGGAGGCCCGCTACCGGGCCGCGGCAGTGGACGAGGCCGGTCTTACAGAAGAAGAAAGCGCACTGCGGAAACGGCACGGACTCGATCTAAAACAGATTGGATTCCGAAGGCAGATACGGGCGAATTTTCGGGGTCTTGCGCGGCAGGAGTATGCGGAGGACGAAGAGAGCTGTTTCATGGCCAGCGGAGATTCAGTGTTTGAGCTGGAAGCAATCGAACGGCGGCTGGACACGGCACCAGAGCCGCAGGAGCGGAGAAGCAACGGAGCACTTGAGCTTTGGCTGCCGCCGATCTTCGGGAAAGAGTACTTGATTGCGGTGGATCCAGCAGGCGGGGGAAGCGACGGGGACTATTCGGCAGCCCAAGTGGTGGAGATTGAAACGGGCATGCAGTGCGCGGAGTTCGCCGAGCACCTGGGCGGACTGGAGTTGGCTCGGTTTGTCGCGAAGCTAGCCAGCGAGTATAACCGCGCACTGCTGGTGGTGGAGCGGAATAACCACGGCAGCGGAGTGCTTGCGCACCTTGAGACGGGCTGTAAAGAGGCCCGAGTCTACAGCCAAAACGGAGAGGCCGGGTGGCTGACCACGTCAGTGAGCAGGCCGGCGATGCTGGGACGTCTGGATGCGGCGTTGGCCGAGTCTCCGGAATGCTTCATGAGTCGGCGGCTTCTGGGGGAGTGCAGAAGTTTTGTGCGGCTGGCCAATGGAAAAAGCGGGGCGCGCGCAGGCACGCACGACGACCGGGTGATGGCCATGGCCATTGGACTGGCGGCGCGGGCGGAGATGCTGGGCAAGGACAGGAGTAGACCAATTGCCAACCGTTGCGGGTAAAATTCGAAGAAGAACCCTGAAACAAGGCAGGAGCGGGCTTGGCAGTTCTGGCGGTGCAGCAGATCCGGCGTATGCGGGGCGGGGCACAGGGCCAGTTGATGCTGGGCGCAGACGGTCACGTGTACGTGGTCAAGTTTCAGAACAACCCGCAACACATGCGGGTGCTGGCCAATGAGTTTCTGGCGTCTCGCCTAGCGGTGGCGGCGGGGCTGACGGCACCGGACGTTGAGCTGGTGGAGGTATCGAGTTGGCTGGTGGAGAACACGCCGGAGCTGGAGATCGACCTTGGCCGAACCAGAGTCAAGTGCCGGCCAGGCCTGCAGTTCGGGTCGCGTTTTGTGGGCGGGCTGATGCCCGGTCAAGTAGTGGACTTTCTACCCGAAGAACAATTGGCCGAGTTGAAAAACGTGGAGGAGTTTGCAGGGATCCTGGCTCTGGACAAATGGACCGGCAACGCCAATGGGCGACAGGCGGTGTTCACGCGCAGGCAGAGGGAACGGCGGTACAAGGCGGTCTTTATCGACTTCGGGTATTGCTTCCACGCCGGGGAGTGGCGCTTTGAAGATGCACCGCTGCGCGGAGTGTATTACCGCAACGACGTATACCGCGAGATCACCGGATGGGAGTCGTTCGAGCCGTGGCTGACCCGCATAGAGGCGATGCCGGCAGAGACGGTTTGGGCAGCAGCGAACGAGGTACCTCCGGAATGGTACGGAGGCGACCTGAGCGAGATGGAAGCGCTGGTGGAAAAGCTGCTGGCAAGAAGGAGCCGGATTCGGGAGTTGGTGGAGGGATTCGGGAAATCGGATCGGAGGCCATTTCCGAAATGGGGAGGTGCGGAGAAAAAGGGGGCAGAGGAGTGGAAGGAGAGATGGGGCGGGCTTAGGATTGGGGAGGTGAATTAGGAAGGGCGAGAGGGAAGATGTTTTATGGGAGCGGACGGTGGGAAGCCGGGTGTGAGGAAGGAAGGAATGACACGCTGAGACGATGAGCGGCGAAAAGCCAAGACGGGCATGCGAATTCCAACTGCTTCGGTATGTGCCGGACGCGGTAAGGAACGAGTATGTGCATATCGGGGTGATCCTGCATGAGCAGGGCGGCCGCGAAGCCGCAGAGGTGCGCTTTACGCGCGACTGGCGCAGGGTTCGCTGCCTTGATCCGGAGGCGGACACGGCTTTGCTCGAGGGGATGGAAAGCGAACTGCGCAGGCGGTTTGCGGCCGAGCCGGACGGGAACCTGATGCGACTGCTGAGCGAGGCCCTCTCGTTGAACGTGCAGATGACGGACCCCAAGGCTTACCTGGCGGAAAGCATTCCTGCGGGGATGGAAGAGCTAATGCGCCTGTACGTGGACCCGTCGCCGCGCGAGCGCGTTCCAAGATTGAGTGGACGAGCGGCGATCCAAGCGCGGATGCGGACGGAATTTGAACGTGCCGGCGTGTGGGATCTGCTACGGAAACGGATTGCCGCATCGCTCTACACGAGGCCGGGAGATCCGTTGAGGATTGATGCAGGATACCGGCCGAATGGAATTGTGCGCATGTTTCATGCGGTGAGCCTGGAGCCGGGTGTGGAGATGGCCAAGGTTCTGGCGTTCTCAGCGGCCGGCTTGCGCGCCGGCGTAGAGCGCGTGGAGAAGGCAGAGCTGGAGTTGACCGCGGTGATAGAGCCCGCGGCCAGGCTGGGAGCAACCGACGAGGAACCGGAGCGGCTAGCGCTATACCGGTTCGGTGTGGAGACGATGGAAGAAAGCCAGATCAGAGTGCTGACCACCTCCGATTTGGAGCGGGTGGCAGAAACCGCACGCCGCGAGTTGAGGATATGAAAGCCAGGTTTCAGACCCATGGCCGATGGTTCAGGAATTCATGAATTCGGCGATTCAGTTTTCGAGTGTAGGTGCGAATAAGTAAGTTGAAGAAACTTTGCGCGGATTTGCAGATAGTTTCCAATGTTTGGGGTAGGATGAATTTGTGAGTGGGAATCAACGGTGAGTTACCTGCTGCGATGTGTTTACAGCCAGGAACGACTTGCCGGAAAGTTGAATTGAAAAAGGCATGACCCTTTCGGGGGTTGTGCCTTTTTGTTTTGCAAAAAAAGGAAGGTGCATGTGAAGGTTGGCGAACAGTTGCGAGAGATCTGGCGGCAGGCAATCGGCGGCGGCTCAATGGCGAACGGAGCGGCGAGCGCAGCGGATGCCGACGCGGAGCGCAGGACACTTGCGCTGCCTTCAATCCTGAGCCCGATCCAGTTTCCGGGACGGCACTTGCCCAAGCCGACGCCGGCCAATCTGCGCCGGTTTGCGGAGACGCCGGTAGTTCGGCGCGCGATTAACGTGATCAAGGACCGGATTGCGGCCATGGACTGGCAGGTGCGGGTACGGCGCGGAGTGAGAGCGAGTGAAGTGGCGTTTGCGGCGAAGAAGCTGCGGGCGCTGCGGCGGTCGCTGGAGGAGCCGAATGCGGTTGACAGCTTCAGGACTCTGATCGAACAGGCGATCGAAGACGCACTGACGGGTGGCTTTGGGGCGATCGAGATGGAGCCGACGGGCGATGATGAACGACCGGCGATGATGTGGGCGGTAGATGGAGCATCTATCCGCATCAATGCGCGCTGGGACGGCCAGGCGGAGACGCCAAGATATGCGCAGGCGCTTCCGGGGCAACTGGAATCGAACGCTGTGGAATTGCTGGACAACCAGTTGATGTACATCAGGATGAATCCGCGGAGCTTTACGCCGTTTGGCCTGGGTCCGCTGGAGGTAGCGTTCGAGACGGTGAACCAGTTCCTGAGCGCACACCGTTTTGCCGGCAAGCTGGCAGCCAATTCAGTGGCCCAATATGCGCTGTGGCTGAACGAAGCCACGCCGGCGCAGCATGACCGTTTGATTCGCTGGTGGCAGGACGAGATTGAGGGAACGGGACGGGTTCCTTTGATCTCGACCGAGCAGAAGCCGGAGGTTTTGCGATTTGCGCAGGGAACAGATGCGGACATGCGGCTGGCCTGGCAGGAGTTCTTGATCCGCATGGTTGCGAATGCGTTTGGCCTGCCTCCATTGATGCTGGGGCTTGAGGCGGATGTGAACCAGTCAACAGCATCGGAGATGGCAGATGAGGCATTTCGCGGTGCAATCTCACCCCTTGCGATGTTGCTGGCCGGGCATCTGACGCGGGACCTATTTGCGAAGTGCATTGGATGGCGGGAGTTCGAGTTTGTCTTCAACGAGTTGAGCGCGCGGGACGAGCAAACGGAGCTGGCCGTGCAGGTGCAGCTGCTGCAGGCGGGCGTGCTCACCGTAAATGAGGTGCGGGCAATGCGTGGACTGGGGCCACTTGGACAGGATGGGGTGGCACAGTTGGTGGGCGAGGCTACGGAACCTCCGGGTTGACGAATCGAGGCCGAACAAAAGGTGGCTGTCTGGGCAAGCAAAGAATAGATGGGTGGAGAGCGCATGCGATTGGAAGCGATGGCGGTAAAGATTCCCCCTGTGGACGGGCACCCAAACCGGGTGGCGTTTGGAGGGGTATTGACGGTGGTGAATGCAGCCAGTGACAAGGCTCCAGCGGGAGCGCGTGGACATCGGGTGATGTTGACGCGAGAGGCAGCGGAGAAAGCGTTGCCATCTTTGCTGGGGATGGCGGTCGACTACCGGCCTGGATGGGACGGACACGACGCGCGGCGCAAGATCGGGCTGCTGACCGAAGCGAACCTGATCGGACAGCAGCTGGTGGTGAGCGGCTACCTTTATGCGCGAGATTTCCCCGAGGTGGCGAAGGAGATACTGGCACACGCGCCCGAGGCACTGGGAATGAGTTACGAACTGGCCGATGCGCGCGTGGAAGATATGCGAGCCGAAGTGTGGAAGTTGACCCGCGTAACCTTTACGGGAGCTGCAATCCTTCTGAGGGAGAAAGCGGCCTACAGGGCAACCAGTTTCCGGATGGCCAGTTAGGCCGGCCAGCGGAGAAGGGCACTGTCAGATTTAAAAATAGACGGTTCCGCATGGCGGAGCCTTTTTTTGCGCTTTCATCAAACGGGGCGCAAGCATTTACCGGGAACAGGAGAGGAGCAGCATGGAAAAAGAAGAGCAAGTGATTGTTGAGCGGCTGGAAGCCGCAACTACGTTGCTGGAGAAGGCGCTGAGCTGGCTTGAAGAGCGGCAAGGCGCCTTATCGGGCGAAGTGGAGAGGATCACGGCCACCGTCGAGCAGAGCCGGCGGGAAACGGAGTTGGCCGAGAGACTTTCGATTGCCGAACGGGAACTTGAGGAAGTGAAGGCAGCGGGAACCAGCTCAGTTTTGAATCCACAGCGCAGGACTGTGCCTGCGTCGACCTCGGAGATGTTGGCCAAACACGGAATCGATGAAAGTCCGGTGGATGTACGCACCCTAGACGCGGCATTGGCCGGCTTGAGCCTGGAGCAGCGAATTGCGGTGAAAAGCCAACTGCTGCGGGCGGGCGCCATTGCCTGAAGTCAGATTCCAGCTTCCAGCAATCAGCTTCCAGCTGGAAGCTCCCGGGTTCCGGGCCCGCCGAGGTTTACGGATGGTCCAATTCCCGGGGCAGGGGATTAATTCGAATGATGAGATTCGGAGAGTTCTCTGCGGGATATGAGATCAAAAAACCGCTCGGACGGATGCGCAAGGTGCTGGAAGCCAGGAGCAAATCGCAACCGATGAGTAACGACTGGCCCCATGGAGGGGGCGGAAAGAGCCTATGAACGCAACCTTTGCAGACATACACGCAGCAGCGGATTTTATCGGGCCAGGCGCCATTGAAGTTCCGCTATATCAGACCGAAATTTTTGACATTTGCCGCCGTTCCAGTCCGTTTGGACAGCGCATCAAGCAGGTTCCGGCGACAGGACATCCGTCGCGGTTCTTTGAAGAGACGTCGCTGCCGAATCCGGGCGCGGCAGGATTCGTCAATCCGCGCAGCATTGTGGCCCCGGTAGTGAGCCCCACGCGTGTTGAACGGAGCGTACCGTTGAAGGCAATTGTCTCGCAGATCAACTACAACCTGTTTGACATTGAGTTGGGAGACCAGCAGAAGCAGTTCGCCTATCTGCAGGCCAAGGACCTTGTGGACACCGTGAGCGGCGTAATGGTGGCACACGACGTGGCGCTATGGAATGGCAATGACACCAGTTTGAGCTCGCCGACAACCACGCAGTACATGGGCGCGATTCCGCAGATCATTGCCGGTGGCAACACGGTGACCATCGGCACCACGGCTTCAATCGTGGATGGAATCAAGTCGGCTGTGGCGCAGATGGTCGCGAACAACGGCTACCATGTGCGTCCTACCGCCATCTACGCGAACCCGGTATTGCTGGACCTGATCGACCGCGAAATGAAGACCGAGTTCAACGTTGTTCTGAACACGGACAACATCACCGGTGGAATCCGGGTGAAGATGCTGTCGACGCAAGCGGGCGATCTGCCTTTGATTCCCGACTGGAGCCTTAGCTACACGGGCACACCGGGATCAGGAACTGCAGTGCTGCCTGCTTACATTGTGACCGAGGATCTGATCGAGTACCACTGGCTTGGCGATCCGACACCTCGCATCTTCCAGCTGGGACTGCCGGGCTCGCTGGCTTACCAGTATGTCGCCGTCAAGTTTGGCGCACCCGTTGTGAAGGGCGCCAACTACGCACACTACCAGGTGCTGGTGGACCGTTAATCAACGCGCCTGTCCCGCCGTGGCATTGATGCAACAGCGGGGCAGGCGAAATCATCGACCGACCAAGTCAGCGCTCAAGAGAATGAGCAGAGTGAGGCTGACAAGATGCAAGACCGGGCGAGCGGGAGCGATTCAAAAGTGACTCCCGCCAGTCCGTCCGGGACGAAAAACATCCAGGACGATAAAAGGGAAGGATAAAGTATGGCATATCTGCAGCCAGCCGATTACCCGAACTATGGATTGCCGACTGGGACGACCGCGGATTGGATTACATCCGCAACGGCATTGATCAACAGCTACTGCAGGCGGCCGGACCTGAATGTGATCCAGTACACGGAGCGGCTGCGGCTGACCAGCGGTGTGCAGACGGTGCGGCTGAGCTATCTGCCTCTGGCACCTCTGGGCACTGCTTCAACGCCGCTGGTAAGCATTGAAGGCCGGTACGGGCGACCAAGGCGAGGCGAAATCCTGAACGAACCGCTGATGGAGATCGCGTGCGCTTTTTCGCTGCCTGGCCAGTGGACGGCACTGGACCCCAACTCTGTGGACTATGACCCGAACACGGGAGAGCTGACACTGCCCTGGAATGTGATGGGGTTACCTTACAACGAGGTCAGCGTGATGTACACAGCGGGACTGGCGACGGTCGGAGACGACGTGAAGTCAGCTTGCGCTCAAATTGTGCGAAATGCGCAGTCGACACCGGCATTGAATGCCAGCAAGACCAAGATCGACACGATGCAGATGCTGTATTTCTCGAGTTCGCTGGTGGACGAAACAGTGCAGGCGTGGCTGCGTCCTTACATCGCGAACAGGCTGGGGTGAGC
>PLST01000418.1:0-1015 GCA_003164255.1 Acidobacteriaceae bacterium
CCAATTGCCGTGTCAACTCCACTAACGCGTGGTCTGCATCGCCATGCTTCCAATAAAGGTGCCCGAGCCAGAAGTGCACGTCGGGGAGATCCGGTCGAGCCGCAGCCACGGCAAGATACTCCGTGAGTGCCTTGTCATCTTCTCCGCGATCGACGTAAAGCTGGCCGAGAAGTTGATGCACGTGATAAGAGTCCGGCGCGACGGCAAGCAGACGGTCAATCTGCCCCATGGAGATTTGACGCCGCACAACGACCAGATCAAAACGCGCGGAAAGATCAGCGGGACGAACTGCCAGCCAGCGAAGAAGCGCGGCCTCGGCAGCATCATAATGATGCGCGTGCAACGCATCCTGCGCCTGTGCAAGCACGTTGACGGACGGGCGCGAGACTGGAGGGGCAGCGGCGAGCTGCTGGTAGGCTCGCTCGGCTGCGTCAAAGTCGCCTGACCGCGCATCAAGAGCTGCGAGTGCAACTTCTGCTGCGGGAGTTGGTGTCTGCATCGCTTTCAAATTCTCAGATGCTTTGCGGCACATGGCAAGAAGCTCAGCGCTTGCGCTGTTGCCGTTGATGCGGTCATTTACAGGAAGCCCCAATGCATCGAGCGTCTCGTCCCGATCTTTTTTGAGGGCTTGATCAATCTTGGAAAGGCCTTCTGCTTGTTTTCCAGCAAGAACCAACAGCTCTCCACTGCGAGCCAACACGGCAGCAGAATTTGGCGCTAACGTCGCCGCCTGATCCAACTGCAACTGCGCAGCGGGCAGATTCGCTTCTTGAAGGAAAACCTCTGCGAGTTCCAGATGGGCGTCTATAGAGTGCAGGTCGCGCACGATGGCGCGGCGAAGATGGCCTTCGGCTTTGGTCCAGTCGCGCTCTGCAGTATACGCGCTTGCGTAAATCCGATCTGAGATCGCTGTCCCCGCTGAGTCTTCAAGGAGTTTCTCCGATCCCTGCTTGGCTGCCTTTCCATATGCCTCGCCGAGCGCAAAAAGCAGATCGGGATCGTCAGGAAACTGCGC
>PLST01000418.1:1089-6533 GCA_003164255.1 Acidobacteriaceae bacterium
CGGACTCGAGGGCCTTTGCGGAATCCTCGAAATCTCCTTTTGCGTAGTAGACCAATCCAAGGTTTGCGTACACCTCGGGTATTCCTGGCTGGAGGCGTAGGACAGCCTGGTACTCACGAACGGCATCATCAAGGTGGCCTTGCTGCTGATCTTGTTGCGCGGCGACGAAGTGTGCCTGCACCTGATCCTGAATTTGTGAACTGACACCCTGCGCGACGCCGCCTGACGAGAGTACGCATGCAATTGGAATCATCGCAGCGAGAATCGGAAGTCGCCGGACGTGGATTCGCAACATGGATTGATAGTAGTGGATTTTCACGTTACTGAAGGGCATCGCGTGATCCTGTTACGTGTTTTTCTCATGGACAGGTTGCGCTGCTGTGCCGGTTGCGTAGCGAGCAACAGAACAATTCTCCCGGACCTCACTTGAGAGATCCGGGAGAATTGGGTTGTTTTGAAAACATCAGACGTGACAGGGCAGGTTTGCCCGGTAGCGTTAGAAGGTGACGCGCAGTGACCCCTGAATGTTTCTTGGGCCATAGGCAAGGCCCCCAGCGTTTCCGAAGTCTGTGTTGGTATTGACCTCAGGGCTACAGGTTTGCGTCGGCGAGGTACTGCAACTCACTGTCGTGTCAAAGCCTGTGAAGCGGTGCCGGTTGAAGACATCGAAGAACTCCACGCGGAAGTCGGTGTGGACCCTGTCGGTGAACATGGGGATGGCCTTGGTGACGTTGAAGTCCTCAGACGTGTTGAAGAGTTCGCGGATGCCAAGGGCTTTAGGCGCATCGCCGAATGTGAAGTTGGGGGCCGGAGCAAAGGCTGCCTGGTTCAGGAGTCGGCTCTTGCCCCAGACAAACTTGCCGTGAAGCGCGTTAATGGTCTGCCCTGAAACGCTGTTGGGACGGCCATATGAATTGCCGGTTGCGCCCTCGGGACCCGCGTAAATTCCGGAGGTCCAGCCCGCAGAAGACACGCTGAGTGGAGTGCCGGTTTGGTACTTCTGAACGGCGGCAATCTTCCATCCACCGGCCAGCACGTTGACGGCTCCGCCTTGATTGGCAAACTGCCTGCCCTTGCCGAAGGGAAGATCGTACGTCCAGGCCAGGACGACGCGCTGCGGAATGTCAAACGAGCTGAGAGCCTTCTCGGCCTTCAGATTGTAGACGTTCAGTGCGCCGGCATTTCCGTTTCCTTCCCAGCCGGCCTCGGAGGGGTACTCCGAATCGGCATTGGTGATGTTCTTCGACCAGGTGTAGCTCGCCAATATTGTGAGCCCGGCGCTGGTCCGCTTGGTGATCTGTGCCTGCAGTGCGTCGTAGGTGTAGTCGCCGAAGGGATCGTCCATGGTAGCTGAATCCACCGAGACGGTTCCATACTGCGGGAACGGACGCAGCGCCTGAGAGACGGTGCCGCTGAATCCGGCATACGGCGCGGCAACCGGAGCTTGGCCCGCGCACGCAGGGTTGCCGGCTTGAGCGGTGATGTTTACCTGCAGGCATGCGCCCCGGACCAGGTTGGCCGGATTTCCCTGATTGGGGTCATGCAGGAATGACTGCAGGTGGTCGCCATGAGCTCCCACGTAAGCCACGTCCACAATGGTCTGGAAGGGCAGTTGGCGCTGTATATCGAGGGTCCAGTTTTGGATGGTGCCGGGACGATCGACCTTCGACTCGATAAAGAGAGCGTTGTTCTGCCCGTTCATGACCGTGGGGTCGATGAAGGGCGGAAGGTTGCCGGGATAGGCAGTGATCTTCGAAAGCACTGCGACCGGGGTCTGGGGGCTGGCCGAGTTTGGGTAAGTGTAGCTGGAGAAGAAGCCCTGGCTATCGTTCTCGGCAAAGCCGCCAACGCGCTGCGTGGAGAAGTAAATGCCGTAGCCTGCGCGGACGATGGTGTTGGGATCGACCGAATAGGCGAGCCCCAGGCGAGGACCGAAGGCCTTGCCGTAGATCGATTGCGGTGAGTTGCCGCCGAGTCGTCCCGTACCGCTGCCCTCGAAGACGTAAGCGCCGGGAAGGCCGCCGGCTCCAGGGTTCGCCAGTGTCGGGTTGACGTAGGACATACGGTTCTGCGCTTCGGTCACCGGGATTGGCATGTCATAACGCAGGCCAATGTTGACGGTGAGCTTGCTGTTAACCTTCCAGTCGTCGGCGCCAAAGAAGGCAACATACTTGGCGCGCCATCCGTTGATCTGGGGAATGTCAATGTACGCGTTGGAGGATGCACCGAGATAGAAGCTGGCAAAGCCAAAGCCGGACTGGGTGTCAGACGGAGTGCTGGTGGGGCCCTGGGTGAAGTTAAACTGGCCGGCACTGCCGGTGAGAATATTCAGGTTGAACTGCGCGGCGCGAAATTCACCGCCAAACCTGAAGCTGTGACGGCCCTTCTGCCATGAGAGTGCGTCGTCATATTGAAAGACGTTGTCGTCGAAGGCGCTGTCACCATCGCTGGGGCTGTTGATGCCGTTGGCCGGATAGTTGTATTGGAATCTGGGGAAAACCTTGTCGCCGACACCCTTCAGGCCAAACTTGGTGGCCCAGTTGCCGCCAAATCCGCCCTCTCCCGAAGTTTCAAGCCGATTGCGGCGAGTGAAGCCGGCGTTGAAGTGGTTCAGCATGGTGGGCGTGAGGATGATGTCATAGCCCAGACGCAGATACTTGTTGCCCTGGATGTTGCCACCGGTGTAAAGCGACCCGAGGCTTTGGGTGCTGACGTAAGGCATGTTGCCTGAGAAGTAGCTGCCCGTGATTTTGTTGCGCGCGTTGATGTTCTGGTCGATGCGGACGGACCACTCGTCGGCCTGCTCGCGATTGGAACTGACGTCAGTAATGTTGAAGTACGGGCTGGTGGCGGTGGAGGATGGCATGACCTTGGAGGCGGCGGTATACACCGGATCCGCGGCCTCTGTGATTTTGTTACCCGGGTAAGCCTGGCAGGGCTGTCCCTGGTTGGCGCCAGTGCAGGTCGTGTAATCGTAAATGATGTGGGCCTGGTAGACCTGGCCGCCGATCGTCGTGGGGGTTAGAAGAGACGAGAAGTCGCCACCGAGCATAGCTTGCGTGGGGGCCGACAGCAGCGAGGTGCCGCCATTGGTTTGCCTGAAGCCCTCGTAATTGAAGAAGAAGAAGCTCTTGTCTTTGCCGTTGTAAAGCCAGGGAATGCGAATCGGCCCTCCAACGCTTGCGCCGAAGTCGTTCTGCGTGTCGAGGGGCTTGGTTGTTGATTTGGGCCCGAAGACGGCGTTCTGGTAGTCGTTGAGCCAGCTGTCGGCATCCAAGACGCGGTTCTTGAGCAAATCGTAAGCCGAGCCGTGGAAGGTGTTGGTTCCTTGCTTCGAGACGAGATTGACCACACCGCCGCTGGCGCTTCCAAACTGGGCGTCGAAGGTGTTGGTCATGACCTTGAACTCTGAGACGGCCTCGACGCTGAAGTTATAAGTGACCTGCATGTTGGCCGAGGCGAGTTCGGTGGTGGCGCCGTCCAGCAAAATGTCGCCGCCGCCCTGTTGTCCGCCGCTGAGCTTGAAGTTTCCTGAGGGCGGCGAGGAGGGGTTGTTGGTCATGTCGCCGGCGAATCCTGGCGATAGCGCAGCGAACTCGAGCGGGTTGCGGATCTCACCGCCGAAGGGCAGCGGAAGCGATTCCAGTACTGCAGGCGCCATGGAGAAGCCGAGATCGGAGGATTCGGACTCCAGGTGCGAGGCGTCGCTGGTCACGGTCACTGTAGTCTGCGCGGAACCGACCTTCAACTGCGCTGTGACGGTGGAAGTGCTGGCCACTTGCACGACAATGCCGACCTGGCTGAAACTCTCAAATCCGGAGGCATCGACCTGGAGTGTGTAGGTTCCGGGCGGAAGCTCCGGAAATGAGAACAGACCATCGGAAGTCGTCGCGCCGTTATACGTGTTGCCGGTGTTGGTCTCCCTCAGATTGAGAGTTGCTCCCGGAACGGCGGCTCCGTTCGCGTCATTCACTACTCCGGTTAAAGTTCCTCGACCCGATTGGGCCGTGATGGAGGCGCCTGTCACCAAGCCAAACGCCACCAACAGCATCATCAACAGGCGCCATGATTTGAGCGCCGTGGGTTGAATTCGATTCATATTGTCTCCTTCAATCGTTTGCATGGTTCTTAGGCCTCCATTGTGGTTGCGGAAAGGCTTGTCGCGGGGGAGGGGTCTATTCCCGCCGCAGTCAGACCCCGTGAGATCTGACCAGCCACCCGGATGGAAAACAACTGCAGTAGTGCAATGACAGGTAGTGCATATTTCAGCGCGGCAACGCCAGATCCCCAGTACGCGATCGCAAGGAATAAGGAGCATCCAAGGCCGCGGCCGAGAAACAGGCCGAATTCGTGGTTGAAGATATAGGCGTATTGGTTGCGCCCTTCGATGTGAGAAACCGCGTCGACCACCTGAAGCTGGATTGGATAGTAGGCAAGATCGAGCAGTGGCTTGGCCAATAGAAGGCACCCAATGAAGATGAGTACGCCCACGGCGTTGAAGAGCAGCGTATTTGTGACTGCACCCAAAAGAAACAGGATGAGTCCGACAGAAAAAACCAGGATGCGGTGTTTCGGCGCTGCGATGCGGCCTGCCAAATAGAGGAGGCAGGCAGAGAAGACGCCACCGATGGCTTGCGTGGTTCCCAGCGTTCCCTCCTGGCCGACCAGCAGCATGATCAGCATGGCGGGCGCGGTAACGATGTACCCCTGTGCCAGCCCCTTGAGCAGAGCCAGTTGCAGCATCCGCCACCAAAGCGGATGAAAATGAAAGTAGACGAATTGAGCATGTTCCGGGTTACGGAAAGTGCCGCGCTCGATAATCGCCGCGGAGAGAATCGTAAGACCGAAAACCACGATCGCAATAATGTGGTAGGCACGATTGGCAATTCCACCCAGCCAGCCATAAAGAGCCGTACCACTGATAAAGAAACCAATAAGCGCGGGCACCGCGACGGCGGCCAAAGACGCCATGAAGTTCTCCACGCCGTAGTAGTAGTTCCGGTTTCCGTCATTGGTGGCCGTCAGCGCGAGGTATCCGCGATTGGCCCAGAAGATTCCTGTAGCCAGTCCCATGGTGAATCCCGACGTCGCCACACCGATGGGAGTGAGGATGCTCAACTGCATCATCAGCATCATTGCCGCCCCGGAGAGCAACATCCCGAGGGCATACAGATGCTTGGCACCAACGCGGCCAAGGAGTTTCCCGTTTAGAAAAAAAGCAAGTGGAGTAGCTGAATAGATCGACAACTGATACGTGACAACCTTCGATACGGCATGCGAGTTGCGCATGACGTACGCTGCTACAAAGACCTCGATGACCGGGAGGACCAGCGCGTAGATCATGTTCGACACCATCAGTACCTGCATGGAGTGGGAGCAGCGAAAAAAGACCGCCAATTCCCTGCGCACATAGTTCATAGGCTGGCTCCCTGGATCGGAGCGAG
>PLST01000418.1:6610-43218 GCA_003164255.1 Acidobacteriaceae bacterium
TTTCGTCGCACCGTGATAAATCTCCAGCCATCCTTCGGCGGTCCGGATGGGTGCGGCGCCTGCTCCGACGCGTGCGCCGTCCCAATACCCCTCACGGCTATGGGCGAGGCAACGGTGCTGTCCCCAGTGAACAAGATCGGGCGATTCGGCCAGCCAGATGTAGTTGCCACCTAACTCCGGACTGCTTGGCCGGTGAAGCGCGTAGTATTTGCCGCCAATTTGCTCTTCGAAGATGGCGCAATCCTTGTTGTGGGGAGCGAAAATCATGCCCACATGTTCAAAGTCTTTCCAATTGCGCGTCGTTCTCAACCCAACGCCCACACCGTTGCTGGAGACCTGCGTATAGGTCAGGTAGTAGGACTCGCCAATCTGCGTGACGCGGCAATCTTCAATGCCATAGGTTTCCAGCTCGCCGGATCCCATGAAGGGCTCGCTGCCTTCCGGCTCGGTAAAGTGAATTCCGTCGTCGCTTGAAAGCAGGCGAAGGTGCGACATCGTNNGTTTTGCCCGGAATCTGTGTTGGGCGCTCGGCAACCCGCACCAGCAAACACACCTTGCCCCGGTAGCGAAACACCCCCGGATTCAGGAGGCAGGTCACTTCCATGCCTTCCACGCTCGGACGAAGGTCCTGCGGTTTGAGGATCGGGTTTTCGCCGAAGCGTTGAGCCAGGTCTTTGGTCATGGGCTTTTCTTGGTTCTCGGGGACATGCCTTCACATCGGCGCTTGCGGGGAATCAAAGCCGAATTCCGATGGCATCAGCAACACTGAAGGAAAGCAACTGACCCTGAAAAGGAACTCACGGCAAAAATCTTCGAGAATCAATGCGAATTACATGTAATTCGCAAGTGAACCCTCAGGAAGCGGCTTCTTATCAGGCGCAAACCGGCAGGGAAGGACCGGTTCAGAAAAACAGTGGACAGAAGTTCAAGGCGAAAATGCAATGCGTCCCGAGCGAGCATTCTCTTTAGTTTCAGAGTGAGTCGTCTGTCCATGGCAGGGTTTCCCGCCATCTCATCAATGTGCTAGGATGCGTCGAGGAATCAGTGTTTCCAAGAGTGAGCAATATTGCTCACATTCTGATTCAGCGATTTGACGATGGGATCGAACTCGGATGACGAAAGTGGAACCGGCGCTTCAAGCAGACGCCCGCTGGCAGCTCATTGAAAGGATCACCACCAGCCCGCCCTTCCAGAAATCGGCGCGGCTCAAAGACTTGTTGTGCTTTCTGGCCGAGAGAACTCTCCAGGGACAAACGCAGGACCTGAGCGAGCACAACATCGGGAGTGCTGTTTTCGGTAAAGCACCGGACTACAGCGTCGTTGAGGACAGTTCGGTCCGGGTGCATGTTCGCCAGTTGCGGCTCAAGCTGCATGAGTACTTTGACGGGGAAGGCCGCGGCGAGCCGGTCATCGTCGAAATTCCCAAAGGCGGTTACACCACTCTTTTTCGAAATGCAGAGCAGGAACCAGCCGCCGAGCCGGCGCCTGCTGTAAGTGGATTCAAACCCCTGCACAAATGGCTGCCATGGGCCCTGGCCGCACTCTTTCTAGTCACCACGCTTGTTGCCTGGTTTCGACGGCCAGCCGTTTCAATCGCGCCTCCACCGCCGTGGCCTCTTGCTGCGCTTTTCGATTCGAGCGATAACCCTGTCCAGGTGGTGGTGGCAGACATCAACTACGGCATGATGCGTCTGGTGGATGAACAGACCGTGACGCTTGAGGAGTATTTGAGCGCTTCCTACCGGAGCGGAGCTGGGTTCACAAACCCTCACCCAACCCCTCGTGATTTGCGCGTGAACAAATACCTTTCCGGTTCCCTTTTGACGTCGTATGCGGACCTGGTGGTCGTAGACACGCTGCTGCGCCTGAGTGGAAACTCGCGCGACAGGCTCGTGGTACGCTCGGCCCGGGAGTTGCGACCACGCGACCTTGAGCAGGGCGCCTTTGTCTTTGTCGGCGCCCCCAGTTCCAATCCATGGGTCTCCTACTTCCAGGACAAGCTCAACTTTCAGGAGCGCGAAGGCAAAGTTGGGGAGAGCCCCAAGTTCTTTCAGAATATGCATCCGAAAGCCGGGGAGCAGGATACTTACCACGGTTTGACTTTCACGGGAAGTTCGGGCGAAGACTACGCCACCATCTCGCTGCTGCCGTCTGCCGATGGCCGCGGCAGCGTTCTCATCCTGCAAGGGCTGCAACAAGAGGGCACCGAATCCGCGGGGCTTTTTCTTGCCGACGCCGCAAACCGGCAAAAGCTTCAGGAGGCTCTCGGCGTCTCTGGCTCTCCCGCGCAGCCTTTCTACTTTGAAGCCCTCATTCGCACGCAGGCCGTTGCCGGCGCTCCCAATGCGACTTCCATCGTCGCCACACGCGTGATTCATCCCTGAGCTTTGGAGGGCTGTCGCGCCTCGTTATTCCAATGCGCCTCAGCAAGTCTAGGTACGAATCTCGATTACTCGAGCCTCGAACGGCTGCAAACGCAACTCCACTTTTCCCCTTTGGGGCTCAACGAGTTTTCTGCGCGTGAGATCGTGAACGCGGCCTTGCTTCAGATCCGCAACAACAGTGACGCGCTTCTCCTCCAGCCAGGGATTGTAGTAAAGAAATGCTGGTGGCAACTGCGGATCCATGAAGTTCGTTTTGCCCAGATCCCAACGCAGCAGCCATGGGTCTCCCTGCGCTTGAATCATCTTGTCCAACCACATCACGTATGCGCCGCCGTAGATTGAGCGGTGCCCCGCAAAGTCGCCGGTGGCATAGGGGCTGTGGCCCTTTTCATCGCGGCTCAACCGCTCGTACGGAAACATCGACGGTAAATCGGGTCGGCTTTGATTTTCGCGAGGCAGATACTCCGGATAGAACCAGCGCAAATTGGCCGCAACATTTAACGCATAGCGCGCAACCTCGCCTGCCAATTCCGGACGGAAGCGCACCGAAGGCAGCAGGTATGGCAGCGTCACCATCGACTCCATGCTGTAGGCTTGGCCCTCAGGCTCAGTCGAGAAACCTGCCATCAGCCCGTTGACCTCGCGTCCGCCCCAGCGCCCACTCGCCATCGGCCCCCGCTCGGAATCGAAAACGAAACCAAGCGCCTTTCTCGTATCTGCCGGATGGCCCATCGACTCAAGCTTTGCGGCTGCCATCACTGCCATTGCTCCGCTTGGAACTTCGTACCAGGGGTTCGCAGGGAAGGCAAGGTATCGGTCGATGCCGGTCTTGGCCTCGGCGAGAAATTGCTCTTTCCCTGTAAGCTTCCACGCCATCAGCATCACGTAGCTGTAGCCACCTACGGCATCTGGCTGCCGGTAGATGTCGTGGTTGGTAAAGGCTGCAGCCTTCGCGAAATCGTAGCCTTGACTGTTGAAGTCGTAGTGGATCTGCTGCGCCATATCCTTCAGCCGCGTGGCGCTCTTCTCCACACGAGCCAGCCACTCAGCGTCCTGGCCAAAGCGCAACTGAATCAGCCCATAGGCCATCGCAGTCACATTCATCAAGTACCAGTACTCGCACAGCGTTGCGCCAGCGCCATCAAGGAACAGCCCATACGGTTCGCTGAAGTAACCCTTCAGCGAGGTGCCGAGACCTTCCAGGCCTTCTCCGCGCAACTCCTTGCCAAGCGCCATTGGCGCATACGTAGTGAGCCCACCATCTTCCTCGCCTTCCAGAGCCGAGGGGAACACCAGACGCCCATCTTTTCCATGCTTGTACAATCCATGCGCCGGGTCCATCACCCATGCGTCAAACGCGTTGGCCAGCAAGCTGAAGTCCAGCGGGCGCTCTTCAGGCCGAGCCGGGAGCCCGCTCCACCCAGGCGCTTCAATTGCCCATCCAATTCCCTGCTCAGCCCATCCGGCCACTCCGAGTGCCGTCAGTCCTGCCAAAAACTCTCTGCGGTTCGGCAACCAATCTCCAGTGGCTATCTCTCGCTCTTCGGTCTTCATGCCTTTGCCTCGCATCTATTTCCTCTTCAATCCTGAATTGGTTGCTGACCCCTGATTCTTCGCGCTTCACTTTCCCGCAACTGGAGCAAGCGTTGCCATTCTCAATATTGATAGCCTCGCCGCCAAGGGATTAACAACGAAATCAAAACCTGAAACATTGAATTCACATGTGAATCCCTGCGTAGATGGAGCAGAAGTGACGATCCGAAGGGCAACTCTGCTCAGGCTTGATGCAATTCGCTTGACCTAACGCAGGGGCCGAATGCCCGGAAGCCGAGTCTCAATCAGCCTGATTGAATCTGTCAAGCCGTCTCGCAGGCCGCTTCCAACGTTCCGGGACGTGCAGGCGACATCATTGGCGTCTGGGCGCTGTGCTGTAGAACCTGCCCATTTGCCAATCTGCTATGGTTATCACCGTTGTTGGTTGTTGCTGAATTCCTTTCCCGACTGTTGATAAAGCCTCGGGGAAAGCGCCGGAGGAAGTGCAATGCGCAAGGCAATTATTTTCGGTTTGGCTTGCTGTGCCGCGATTGGATTGGCGGTTGGCGTGGGAAGCAGAGCAGCACAGGCACAGGCGAAGCTCAATGAGAATGCGGCTATAGAGTTGGATCATGGCTGGGAGTTCCGGCAAGTTGCGCAAGGTTCACAGGAAAACGAGAGCGGCTGGTTGCCAGCCAAAGTGCCCGGCGACGTTCATCTGGATTTGCTGGCCAACAAGAAGATTCCCGACCCCTTCTTCCGTGACAACGAAGCCAAGCTGCAATGGATTGAAAATGAGAGTTGGGAATACAGGCTCAACTTCGCTGTGACAGCGGACATCCTAGCACGCTCCAACGTGGACCTGGTTTTCGACGGATTGGATACGGCCTCACAGGTTTATGTGAATGGCGACCAGGTACTGAACGCCGACAACATGTTCCGCGTGTGGCGCGTGCCNNATCAAGGCCGCGGAAGCAGCAGCCTCAAGCGATCCGTTTCGCCTCAAGTCATTGACCCAGGACAAAACCTACATCCGCAAGGCAGCCTATGAATACGGCTGGGATTGGGGACCCAAGTTTGTGACGAGCGGCATTTGGAAGCCGGTGCGCCTGGAGGCCTGGGACAATGCCCGAATTGCGGATTTCACGGTCCGCCAGCGCGATGTGAGCACGGATGTAGCACACTTGAGCGCCGAAGTAGAAGTGTTGGCTGCAAACGCAGGGACCGCCAGGGTGAGCGTTCTGTATGACGACGCTGCCAAGCATGCAAGGGCGACGGCAGACGTGACCCTGCATTCAGGAATCAATGTGATCGCTTTCCCCCTGGAGATTCGCCACCCCAAGCTGTGGTATCCCGCCGGTTACGGCGAGCAGCCGCTCTACAAGTTCACCGCGCAGGTCGGCAGTGTGGGTTCGGTCGTTGAACAACGCGACGTGAAGGTCGGATTGCGCTCCATCGTTCTGCGTCGCGAACTGGACAAGTGGGGCCGCTCGTTTGAGTTGGTGGTGAACGGGATTCCTGTCTTCGCCAAGGGCGCCGACGTGATCCCCTTCGACAGCTTTCCAAACCGTGTCACCACGGCCGACTATCGCCGCATTCTCGAGTCGGCGCGCGACGCCAACATGAACATGATTCGTCATTGGGGTGGCGGCTACTACGAGACCGACGAGTTCTACTCCATCTGCGACGAACTGGGCATCATGGTCTGGCAGGATTTCATGTTCGGCAACGAGTGGCAGCCGGGCACATACGCCTTCAAGCAGAATATCGAAGCCGAGGCCGAAGACCAGGTGCGGAGGCTGCGCAACCATCCCAGCATTGTTATATGGAGCGGCAACAACGAGACTGAACTCGGTCTCAACTGGGCACCGCGCGACAAACTGCCGACAGATGTGAAAGCCCAGATGTGGCAGGACTACCTGACGGAGTTCAGCGGGATTCTACCAAGAGTTGTTGCGCGCCTTGACGCGGAGACTCCTTATTGGCCAAGTTCTCCGAGCGCGGACTATGAACCGCTGAGCGAGCACTTCCAGAGCGGCGATACCCACGACTGGACAATCTGGCATGGGAGAGCGCCCTTCAGCGACTACGAAAAACATCATTGGCGGTTTGTAACTGAATATGGATTCCAGTCGTTTCCTGAGATGAGAACGGTGGAAGCCTTTACTTTGCCTGAGGATCGCACTGGAATTTTCACGCCGGTGATGCTTGCACATCAGAAGAACAACGAAGGTAACTCGCTCATCCACGATTACCTGACAAGGGACTACCCGGAGCCAAAGGACTTTGCGAGCTTTCTCTATGTGAGCCAGGTTTTGCAGGCCGAGGGAATCAAGATTGGCGCGGAGCACTTCCGGCGGAGCCGCCCCGAAACGATGGGGTCGATCTTCTGGCAGTTGAACGACTGCTGGCCGGTCGCATCCTGGTCGAGCATCGACTACTACGGCCGATGGAAGGCACTGCAATACTACGCACGGCGTTTCTATGCGCCGATTCTCGTCTCACCGCATGTTGAGGACGGCTCGGTGAAGGTCTACGTCGTCTCCGATGCAGTGGTGGCGAAAAAGGCTAATTTACGCGTACGGTTGATGGATTTTGATGGCAAGGTGTTGCTTGAAGAGAAGCACGACGTGGATGTCGCGCCGCTTGCGAGCAAGGTTTACCTCGACTGGCCCTTGAAGAAACTTGCTGACGCTGGCGCGAATGACACCTCGCATGTATTTGTGCTGGCCGAGCTGACGCAGGGCGGAGCAGAGATTTCGCGCAACCTGACTTATTTGGCGCCAGTGAAAGAAATCCATTTAAAGCCCGCCACGCTCAATGTTGAAAGCGCGGGCGCGAACGGAAGTTTCAAGATCCGCGTTACATCGCCCGTTCTGGCACGAAGCGTCTATCTTTCGTTCGGCAACCTGGATGTGAAGGTCACTGACAATTACTTCGACCTCATGCCAGGCGAGACGAGAGAGATCACGGCCACGAGTTCAGCGTCTCTGAATGAACTGAAGACACAACTCAAAGTCATTTCCTTGACGGATGCATTCGGTACATCGGTTGAACCTTCGGTGAAAGCCAGCACAAACTGACAGTCCAGTGCAATTGCATTGGATGAAGACCAGCGCCGCCGATAGCTCAAAGGAACTCAGGTCGCACGCAACGGTTCCAGAAGGAATGACAGATATGGTCTTTCACCAAACACTGGACCGCCGCGAGTTTCTTGCCCTTTCGGTACTTACTGCGACGGCAGCGCTCGTGCCGAAATCCGCCTACGCTGCCCAATCAACTGACACCGATCTCGTCTCTCTTGAGGTTACCGGCGATGTTCAACGCGGATATGGAGTCACAATCCTCTATCGTGGCCGGGCCATTGCCCATCACCACCAGGGAGGAGAATTCTCAGCCGTCTTCCAAAACAGCGAGCGCAGTCTCGAAGACTGGATTGACGATTGGAAGGCCACGTCATGGAAGGGAACCGCGAGAAAACTCAATCTCTCCGGCGAATTGATACTCACCAATCTGCGAACAACGGTCGTTGTCGAGGTCACGTACGAAGTTATGTCGGCGCAGGTGATCAAGAAGACCATTCAGCTGCGCCAGGCAGATATGTTCACGCTGCTTTATCAGATCACCAATCGCATGGAACCGGAGACGTCCCCGGCAAAGCTGTGGAGTTTCGACCATGCGGATTGCAAAGGCGGGCCACTCCATGAGTATTTCCCTGCTGCCGGCTTCCGTACACAGGATGGTCTGACTGTCGGCCTTCTCACCGATGCAGGATTTCGCAACCAATGGAGCCGAATCATACGGCGCGATGGAACGCCGGTGAAGCCCGCTCCAACCAGCATTCCTGATCTGAACCTCTACTTTCTTCCGAAGGCCGCGGATCGCGCAGTACAAGGTTCATTTATCCAGCAGACATTTGGAGAGACCACTGTCCAAATGACCGGAGAGGGCTCACGCACCGCAATCGATCTCCCCGCCGCATCCATGTGGAAGAGACAAGGCGCGATCGAAGTCGAACAGCAAGGCGCCGNNACAGCGAGTTCAAGAAACTTGGCGACCTCACCTTGTTCAACGACACTGCGCCGGCGTCCCCTTTAGCCTTTAGTGAATTTCGCCAGACTTTTGTTGTGCCCGCGCTGCAAGGAACCTGCGCGGCCATTGTGTTATCGCTTCCTGATTTCCTTCAAGCGCCAGAGCTGAAGCGAGAAGGCGGCGCACTGCCTTCGTTTGAAGTGCGAGATCTTGAGGTCTCGCGCATCGCGACTCAACGCGAGCCGTACCATCGCCTGGAGATGGGCCGCTCGCAAGCAAAGACCTCGTTCATCTTCGTCAGCGATCGCGTTCCCGACACCGTCGGCGGCTATCGTATCGCAAGCCAGCTTCACCTCGCGGATGGCCTCGGNNCTCAACGGCATCCACGACCGCACGCTGAACGAGAACGTGTTTGCCCTGTGGGCTGACAACCAGGGAACGGACGGCGCAATCAACACGCTCGTGGAGCCGAATATCGCCAACCTGGAGCGCAAGTCGAATGACTCAACGCCTCTCTGGTTGATGTGGGCCCTGCTCAACCGGCGGCGATTCGGTACCAGGCTGCCCATGGATAAAGTTCGCCGAGCGGCGGAATACTGTCTTGCCNNCAGCTTGACGTGATCCAGTATCCCGAAGGCACAAGCATTCTGTGCGAAAACCAGGGAATGTTGGCCGTATTGTTGCGAGTGATCCGCGAACTGCGGATTCCTGACTTGAGCGCAACCATCGCAGATGACTACATTGCGCATGCAGAGGAAGACTATCGCAGCTACTATGACGCGAGTCGTGGATTCATGTGCCCGGCGCGGAATATTCGAGACGCTATTGGCTTTGCCGATATCTTTCCCGAGTTTCTATCGCTTTGGCTTTTCAACCGGAAGATTCTGTCGGACGAAATGGTTGTAAGTCACCTCAACCGCATTCCAGTTATGCTGCCGCGCAAGGATTGCCCCTGGCCCGGTGAAGGTGGCTCAGTAAGGCCAATCTTCATCGGCCTTCCGCAAGGAGGGAAGGAGTGGAGTTACTTCAACGAAAAGTGGCACCCGATGGTGAGCGACTCTTACGCTGCAAGTTATGCCGGCAAGGCCGCCGACGGCGTGTACTACAACGGCGGTAGTTGGATGAGGATTGAAATCTGCGGGTATGTCACAGGAAAACTCCACGGATGGGAAAAGGCTGAACGCGCGACTGCAAACAGGCTCTGGGCAGAAATTCATACTGACGAAGACTATCCGACGAGTCAGGAGTACCTGCCTACCGAAGCGAAGAATCAATTCTTCGGCTATCACCGCGTCTTTGCATGGAATGCGTTTGTGCTTCAGGCCCTGGAATTAGCGACACTACGTGCGCCGGAGATGGATCCTGGATACCTGGATTCACAGGATTCGAGCTCGGAGAATCGCGGGGAACGATCGGGAAACTGAAGCGGGCAGAGAATTCTCTCCGGCGTCATTTACGCGCATAGATCGAAAAACTCGCAAGTAAATACCAGTCGGGCCGAAAGGTGATCAATAAAAGATTGCATTGAACCACTCTATGGCGGTCGTGAGAATGCCGGAGGGTTCCTCGATCTTTGCTTCCTGAGCAAGCCTGTCCCAATCGCGGCTAACTTACTACGGCTTTTCGACGCAGACCGCGGGGTTACCCATAACCAATCTCGCAATTGAGCGGAACCTTATGTAAACAAGAGCTTTGGTTGTGAGTTGACCATGATGAATAGCCTCAATGACCCATTGACGGAGCAGGGCCTGGGACCTAGCCTGCTGGAGTAGCGATTCTCTCCGATAACAAGGCGGTTCAAAATGACAGACGAAGTCAACCGGCGGGACTTCATCAAGGGAACCAGTTCCCTGGCAGCTGGACTTTGCGTTCTTCGCTCCGTTCCTGCGCTCGCGAGCGAGGAGAAACCATTAGTTGCAGTTTCTACACCCCTTACTCTATTCGCGTATGGTGACGTGCAACTGCACGAAGGCCCCATGAGACGGCAGTTCGAGGAGAACCATGCGCGTTTTCTGAACCTCGACGAAGACCGTTTGCTGAAGGTATTTCGTCAAGTTGCCGGATTACCTGCACCTGGGGAGGACATGGGAGGATGGTACGATCTGACCGGGTTCAGCCTGGAACGGAATAACTTCCATGGATTCATTGCTGGTCATTCTTTCGGGCAGTACCTCTCTGGTCTTGCACGTGCTTATGCAGTTACAGGTTCCGAGCCAACTCGCCTCAAGATCAACCGCCTGGTGAAGGGATACGCCGAGACACTCGATCCCCAGGCAAAGTTCTTTGCCGGCTACAGGCTCCCTGCCTACACCTACGACAAGCTGTCGTGCGGTCTGATTGACGCAATGGAATTTGCCCATGACCCGATGGCGATGGACACTCACGAGCGGCTTACTCGTGCGATCGTCGCCTATCTGCCGGAGAAGGCGCTTTCGCGTGCTGAACAACGCTCCAGACCGCACCAGGACACGTCCTTCACCTGGGATGAGACCTACACACTGCCGGAGAATCTATTCCTCGCCTACCAGCGAAGCGGGAAGCCAATTTACCGCGATCTGGCAAAGCGGTTCCTGGAAGATGACACCTACTTTAATCCGCTTGCAGAAGGAAACAATGTGCTCCCCTTTGAGCATGCGTATAGCCATGTGAACGCATTCAGTTCAGCCATGCAGGCGTATATCACTCTGGGAAGCGAAAAGCACCTTCGTGCGGCCCGCAACGGCTTCGACATGCTGCAGAAGACACAAAGCTTCGCGACCGGAGGATGGGGCCCCAATGAGAGCTTCGGCGAGCCAGGCACGGGCCAGCTGGGTGACAGCCTGAGTGTAACTCACGCGAGTTTCGAGACGCCCTGCGGTGCGTATGGTCACTTCAAGATCACACGTTATCTGCTTCGCGTCACAAAGGACTCGCGCTACGGCGACAGCATGGAGCGCGTACTCTACAACACAATCCTCGGTGCCTGGCCCATCCAGGCTGATGGCACCTCTTTCTACTATTCTGACTACGCCAACACGGGCAAGAAGGCCTGGTACAGGGACAAGTGGCCCTGCTGCTCCGGAACTTTTCCGCAGCTTGCGGCTGACTATCACATAAGCACCTATCTGCGTGGGCAGGATGGCATCTACATAAACCTGTTTACTCCCTCGAGCGTGCGTTGGACGGCTGGTCCGGCAAAGCTGCAGTTAACCCAGGTGACCAGTTATCCGTTCGATAACAAGGTCGAGATTCAAGTTTCGGCTTCGCAGCAGTCGGAACAAACGATCTATGTCCGGATTCCGGCTTGGTCCACTCCGAATCCGATACTCATGGTGAACGGTACGCGAATCTCCGACGCCATCGAGCCGGGAACCTTCGCTCCTGTTCGTAGAACCTGGAAGGATGGGGATCGCATCGAGATTGAGTTCCCCATGCCATTGCGTCTCGAGGCAGTCGACACAAATCACCCCAGGACCGTTGCACTGATCCAGGGGCCATTGGTCCTCATGGCGATTGCCGAATCGCAGCCAGCCTTCGATGCGCAATCGCTTCTTCGCGCAAAACCGCTGAATAATGCGAGCGGAGACTGGGTTGCAAATTCGATTGGTGGCGGGCAGATCACGATGAGGCCGTTCATGACGATTGACAAGGAGAGCTACAGCACCTATGTGCAGATTCTGAGTTGAGCCGCAGCCAGGGACCGCCAACGGTGACGGATGAAGTGGTTTGCCGGCAATCTGAAAACATTGTTGCCTTTCATCTAATTCGACATCAAGTTTTCGAAAAGGAGTAAGTACAACCATGATTAACCGCAAGGACTTTATGAAGAATTGCGTTGCCGCCGTTTGTGCAACGGGGATGTGCAGTCACGCAAAGATGTCTGCAGCGCAGGTTGCAGAGGACGCGTCTCATTCCTGCGATCCGAAAGAGTTTACGAGCGTTCGAGACAAAGCAGATGCAGCACGCCTTCGTTTCTCAAAGCTGATTGAGATTCTCGAAACGAGGCTGCCGGAAGATGAGCGCAAACAGACTTTGCATGCGCTCGGCGGTAAGTGCGCAGACACGTATAAGGCCGCCTTGATTGACCGCTACAAAGGAAACATCCATGGATTTCTTGAAGAAGGCCGCCGGAATTGGATGGCGGAAGCGGTCTACGACGAAGCGAAGGGCACAATCCGTATCGTTGACAAGGGTCCTGGGTGCAGTTGTCCGATGGTGAAAGAGGGAGTCACTCCTCCAAGTTTTTGCGATTGCACATTGGGATGGCAGGTTGAGGCTTACTCCACAATCCTCGGACGGCCAGTTACCGCGGAGTTAGAGGAGTCGGTTCTTCGCGGCGGCAAGAAATGCATCTACCGGATTAAGGTGGTCTAGGTGCCTGTGGGAAGTTCTTGCCAGACGGTCCTGAGCTGATCCTATTTCGAATCCGTATCGCCCTCAACCAGCTTGTAACGGTACTGCTCGCGCTCTTCGTTTGTTGCTTGCTGACGGAGTGTCGCAAGTCGCTTCAAAAGCTCCGGTATCTCTTTTTGATTGTCGGTTCGACGGAGCGCCTGAATCAGGTGGTAAATGGCTGTCTGATCCTTGGGATCGATCTCGATTGCTTTTCTGCACTGTTCGGCAGCTTCAGCATACTGTCGGTTCTCGAGATATAGTTTTGCCAGGACCCCGCGCGCCGGGCCCAATGTCGGGCGCAGTGCAACTGCCTGCGTCGCTGAACGCAAGGCCTTCTGGAACTCGGGACTGCCGGGCTCGGGGGCTTGTTGTGCAAGAATGTCAGCTCGCATATAAAGCAAGATAGGATCGTCTGGTCTTCTTGCCAATTTGTCTTCCACTCCTGCCAGCGCGTGCGCGAGATCATTCTGTTGAGCTGAGGCGAGGCCCTGAGCAGCGATGCTCAAGGATTGGTTGGGGTCAAGCTCATAAGCCTTGTCGAAGTCAGCCTGAGCCTTGTCGTAGTCGGCAATCTGCACATAAAGGACGCCACGGGCAAAATAGAGTGGCGCTGCCTTGGGTTGCAGGTTGATTCCCTCATTCACAACGTTGATCCCAACCTGAAACGATTGATGCGTGGCTGAGAGTGCGGCAAAATTCACATAAAGGCTCACGTCTTCTGGCGCCAGCAGTATTGCCTGGCGCAGTGCATCCACTGCTTTCTCAGTTTCGTGGCCGTCTTCGTATGCCGCAGAAGCAAGTTCGAGGGTTGAAGCATCTGGAGTGGCGTCCAACACCGGATTCAGCGTTGCAATCGCCTTCTCCGGTTGATGAGACATCAACTGAACCGATGCCAAAACCTGACGTTCCCGCACATCATCCGGATGGAGCGCCAGACATTTCTCAAACACTCCTGCGGCTTTATCAAGCTGCCGGAGTTTTACCAGGCAAGTTCCATAGGCATGTAGAGCCGGGACTCGTGATTCGAATAGTGAAGCGGCTTTTTCAAAATGAGTCACCGCCGCACTGCAGTTCCCCAGTTGAAAATCAAGTACGGCGAGCATGCCGTGGCTGGTCTGATCGTCCGGGCGGAGGCGGAGAAGATGTTCGAGGATAGGAATTCCTGCTGCATCGCCCTGGTCATATTCGATTTGCGCGGCCCCTTGCAGGGCCGGAATGTTTTCTGGATCTAATTTGAGAGCCGATCGGAATGAGCTAAGGGCTTCCTTTTTCTTACCCTCGCCGTTATATGCGACACCCTGCATCGTCCAAAGCTGTGCATTGGCGGGCGACTCTTGAAGAACGATGTGAAGCATTGCCAGTGCTGTATCGTACTGCTGCTCCCGGAGCGCCGTGACAATCTGAGCGATTCGATTCTCGCGCGGCTGCGCCATCGCGTTTGAAAGCAGTAAGAACGCGACTGTAGTACAAGCCAATATGCTCAAACGGAACATTCGAACTGAGGTCATTTCGGATTGGTAAAGAGTGGCGAAAGATCTAGACCGGCAGTACACGGCAAGTTGGGAGTCAGGAGAATTGTAAACCCACCTCTCATGGACAACTACGCAAATGTAGCAGAAACTACGAGCCGGCACGCTCGTGGAGCGTGCCGGCCCGTCAGTTACAGGTCATAGGTTGGTGTTGACGTTAAAACGATATCTTCCCCGCCAATTGGAAGAACCTGGGCTCGTGCGAACCGGTCGCCGAACCGAAGTTCCCATCGGGAATGTTGGTATCGACGTTTGCATAGTTTGCCCGGTTGAAGACGTTGAAGAGTTCGAACCGGAACTGGAAGCCAATGCGTTCAGTGATCGGAGTATCTTTGAAGAAATTCGCGTTCGTTTCAAAGAAGTTCGGCCCACGGAATTGCATCGGATGCTCGTTGCCTTCCTGCCCAAAAGTTGGGGCTGCGAAATCCGCTTTCGGGATTGCCCCGGAAAGCCATGCCTTGTTGTCTGTCGACTGCTGATAGCTGGTGGCATTGGGATAGTCGAGGTTATTGCCGTCAGCGTTATAATCGCCGCTCCCGGGAGCATACCCTACCGCCGGATTCGCGGCGGAAGGACAGGCAGGTGCATTGGGTGCGGTGTTTTGGCACACCGGCGAGTAGGCGTTGGAGTTTGCCGCCGTCAAGGGATAGCCAGACTGGAAGATGCTGGTGCCGCTAATACCCCAGCCTCCGGTTACGGCGCCGATAGCTCCCTTCCCATCGTTCAACCCTTTCAAAGAATAGTTGAAGCTGAGCGAGAAGCGATTCGGCGCGTCAAAGATCGACGGCGCATAGTATTGCGAGGAGTTGTCGGGCGAGGGATACGCCAATCCGTCATCCTTCGAACTCGAACGGGTGTACGAGGCATCGACAAAGCCGCGCGACACTCTGCCCTTCACGTCAAAGTACACACCGTTGTAGTTTCCATAACGGTTATTCTCTGCATAAAGGATCGATCCGAAGCTCGAATTGAGGCCGGTTGGCGCGAGGCTCTCATGTGTAATGAGGTCGCCTGGCAACACGTTAATATCCACACCGTAGGAGACACCACCGATGGAGTTTCCGTTGCCGACAATGTCGTAGGAGTGGGACCCGTTATATCCAATGGTCGCAGCGAAGATTCTGGTGATTCTTCTCTCCACGCTGATCGACCAGACATCGGCCTTTGGCGACTTCACAAGCGGATCGATTCCTCCGATCGAGAAGTTTGCCCCGACTACACCGCCCTGCGAGTTCAGCCCCCCCTGGAATGTTGGGAATGTAAACCCAAACGGAGGCGTATTTGTGGTGCCCAGCGCGAAGATGGGAGGAGTCGACGTTCCCGCATAGAAGTTCGGCTCCACTAATCCCGGAGGGCTCCCGCGGAATTCTTCCTGTATATTCGCAGAGGTCAGCCAGTTTTGGTAGATGCCTACGCCGCCGCGAACGGCCCAAACTCCATTGCCGGTCGGATCCCAGGCTACACCCACTCGCGGACTCCACAGATTATCCACGGCGTGAAGAAGCGCATTTGGAGTTGCTTTGGCATAACCGTTGGCAATCTGCTGCGCCCTTGTTTGCCCTGTGCCGAGATAGAAGTTGCCGAATACCGTTGAGGCGCTCTTCGACCACGGATTTCCACTATCGTCATAACGCAGGCCTAGAGTCAGTGTCAGCCTCTTGTTTGCCTGCCAGGTGTCCTCCGCGAACGCCCCAAAGGTTCTGGACGCCGCATCCCAACTCCATAGAGCCTGTTTTCCTGTGGTGGGATCGTACATAATCCCGCCTTCACTCGCAGGCGCATCCTGGGCGAGCTTCAACAGGTCGCCAAAGGAGAATTTGGGCTGCGACCACGGTCCCTGGAACGGCTCGACGTCATCTCCGTACCAACCCTCGTAGCCGAATCTCAGCGTATGGGTGCCGCGTACATGCGTGAGTACGTCGCGCCAGTGATAGTTGTGCTGGATGAAGTCCCCTTGAGCGAAGCCAACGCCGTATGCCTGACCGGAATCCGCGTTGATTCCATTCACCGAGATGGAGGGCACGGTGTAATCCTTCGCGCCGCTGCCCAACACGCCCTCAACTCTGCTCTGTCCAGCCGTCACCTCATTCAGCGTGTTGGCTGAGAAGGTATGTGTCCAGCCAACCTGACCCGCAATTTGCCATGTGTTGTTTAACGCCGAGAACTGGGGCATGGGCGATGCCGCGCCGGTCTGCAGAAGGGTGCGGAACAGGCTGATGTACAGGCGTTCCTTCCCGAAGCCCTGATCGATACGGGCGAAATACTGCGTGCCGTTTCTGATTTGCGTGGCGCCGAACGAGCCTTGGTCAATCACAGGCAATGCGCACGGAACGCCGTTCTGTCCTGTGGTCGTGCCGCAACCGCCCGCGCCGGTACCAAACACAGCGGCAGCCGTTTGCTGCACACTCGACGACCCGATTCCGGACGGCAGATAAGTTGAGAGGACATGTGTTCCGACCGTACTCGGGTAGTTGGTTTTTGCAAAGGCGATGAACTGCGGATCAGCAAATGTGACCGAACCGCCGGCACTCGCCGAGGAACGCAGCGGTTCCACTGCAAAATAGAAAAAGCTGTTGCGGTGGGGAAAGATCGGGCCACCGATAGCATAGTCCATGTTATTCGAGTGGAATGGCTGGTAATGACTGGTCGAGCTGCTCACAAAATGCTGGTTGGCAAACATCCCCTGGTAGTTGAACCAGTCCGATGCCGACCCGTGAAACGAGTCAGAGCCCGACTTGGTTGTGAAAACTGTCTGCAGGCCGGCCGCACGGCTATGCTCAACCGAAAACGTGTTTACCTGGATGCTGGTCTCTTGAATGGAATCGGGCTGTGGCGTCAGGTTCAATACGCCTTGCCTGATTCCACTGGTGACATCCAAACCGTCAATTATGTACTGATTGTTGTTTTGGCCCTGGCCGTTTGCGCTTGCGTCAACCTGCTCTTCCGTGGAGTAGTTGTCGACGCCGGAGGCTGGGCTGCCGGAGGTGCTGGTACCAAGTCCCGAAGCTCCTGGAGCCATGGTGACCAGGGTTACGAGGTTGCGGCCAACAATTGGCAATTGCGCAACGCTCTTACTCTCCAGGGTCATCTCGAGCCGGCTATCCGCAGTGTCTACGATTGGTGCTTCCGTGCTGACAATTACAGTCTCCCTGGCGGAGCCAACTGTCAGCGAGATTGGGAGATTGACATTCTGTTCGGTGAGGAGGGTCACATCCGCCTCGGCGTTGGAAAACCCGTTGGCTGTGACGGAGACCTTGTAGCTCCCCGGGGCAAGACTTACGAAGCGGTATTCTCCGGCGGAATCAGAAGTCGTGGTCTTGATGACTCCTGTTGCGCTGTTGGTGAGATTGACTTGTGCTTTCGGGACGCTGGCCCCTGATGCATCGTGCACCACCCCCTGAATGCTGGCCGTAAATTGTGCAAAGCCGGGAACAGCCCAGAGTGCTAACAACGAGCACACAAGGGTTGCGACAAGAGATACCTTGCGTTTCACCATTGATTCCTCCTCTATTCAGTTGTTCAGAAGTTGGTTCTTCGCATTATGTTTTGGTGGTTGAGGGAAAACGTTTCCTCAGATCAGTTATGCTTTTACTTACCCCGCTGATGGAGTGTCAATGGGTTCTTTGTCCTATTCTCGTAAATTACTGAAAAGTAAGATAAGCTAACGCTTCCAACCCCTGTTTGGCACCAACCCCGCACCTTCTCTGATGGTTACCAGTTGATTCGCGGAGATTTCCTGGTATCGCTCATGGAGACCGTTTGGCCAGTAAATGTCTAGTGTGGCTTCTGTCGAAGCTCCGAGGCCAAAATGGAGTCGGGGATCGTTGCAGGAGTAATAGCTGGACTGACTTACAAGTGCCTGCGCCTGAACCTTGTTGCCGTAGTGAGCCAGGACGCGGGCACCGATTGCACTTCGATTCGACTTCACGCCCTCCAGCTTTATCTTCAGCCAGTTCTGGCTGACTTTCAGATCGTTTCGCAGCAGAGAAGGTGGTTCATTCATATTGACAATCAGCACATCCATGTCGCCGTCGTTGTCAAAGTCGCCAAAGGCACAACCCCGGCTGCTATGAGCAGCCGTGATTCCATCGCCCCCTTGCGATTCCAACTCCTCAAATGTGCCGTTTCCCAGGTTGCGAAACAAAACCCGTGGAGTCCTATAGGGATACTGAGGCAACTTCTTCTCGACTTCTGGATACACGCTGCCCGTGACGAAAAGCACGTCCGGATAGCCATCGTTATCCAGGTCGAAAATCCCTGCACCCCAGCTTGTAAAGCGAGTCTCCACGCCGATTTTTGCCGCGCGACTCACCTCATCGAAATTCCCTTTCCCGTCATTCCTATAAAAACCCGCCGTATCGCTGACAAAATGCGTTTTGAACAGGTCCAGGTGTCCGTCGAGGTGATAGTCTCCGATCCCGACGCCCATTCCCGCTTGCTCCATTCCATCTTCACTTAATGCAACACCTCGAGTGACCCCTTCTTCACGAAAGGTTCCGTCATGATTGTTCATAAACAACAGGCTGGGAGTCGAATCACACGCTACAAAAATATCGGGCCAGCCATCCTCGTCAAAGTCGGCTGCAACCACGGTCATTCCATAGCTCTCAGTGGCAAGATCGATGCCGGCCTGCTTCGTCACGTCTGTGAAGGTACCGTCGCCGTTGTTGCGGTAGAGAGAATGTCGTCCGGTCGGCAGCCCGCGCGGCCCGCAATTGACAGGGACTCCCTTGAAATTGCAGGTTGATTTCTCACCGGGGACCGGAGCATGCTCGAATGAAAAGCGAATATAGTTCGAGACGAAGAGATCGAGGTGACCATCGCGGTTGTAATCCACAAAGGCACATCCCGCTCCCCATCGTGCGGGACCAGACTCCCACAGCCCTGCCTCCCTTGTCACATCGGTAAACGTACCATTGCCATTGTTCCTGTAAAGGCGATTCTGGCCAAAATATGTGCAGAAGATATCGTCGAAACCGTCATTGTTGTAGTCGCCGACGCATACACCATTTGCCCATCCGACAGCTTTTAATCCCGCCTTCTCCGTCACATCGGTGAATGTGCCGTCACGGTTGTTTTTATAGAGACGATTTGTCGCCTCCGGTGGATCCCCTTCCAGTCGCGTACCCGAAAGCAGGAAAATATCCATCCAGCCATCGTTGTCGTAGTCGATAAATGCACAGCCGCAACCATTGGCTTCCATAATGTATTTCTTCGATTCAATGCCGCCATAGATGATTGGCGCGTGCAAGCCCGCTTCTTTCGCGACATCGGTGAAGTGCGCATAGAAAGGACGACCGGAAGGCGCCGGCTTTGGTTGCGCTGCGATGTCGCGTGTTGCAATTCCCTGTTCCTGCCCCAGAAGCCGCTGGGCAGAAGCGCAGAGAGACAAAAGAACAAATGAACGCCGGTCCATGGTCATTCGATATCCTGGCTGGAACTTCTCCATTATGGGGATTTCAAGAACCCGAGTAAAGGTTTACCGCTCCCGTCAACTTTCCTGCAATTATTCGGACGAGCCTGCCGGTGCAACGATCAGCTTATATCTATTCCGCTCGCCTTCCACTTTGGCCGCGTCCTGACGCGCCTTAGCAAGCCTCTTCAGCAAATCAGGGATCTCGGCCGTGGTGCCCATTTTACGGAGCGCGATGACAAGATGGTACAAGGCGCCCTGGTCCGATGGATCCTGCTGGAGAACCAACCGGCACTCTTTTGCTGCGGGTGCGTTCTGGCCGGAGTCGAGATAGTACTTGGCCAACACGTTATGAGCGACTGTGAGTGAAGGCTGCAGAGTCACAGCTCGCTTTGCGGAATCGAGACCCTGCGCAAACTCGGGCGAGCCAGGTTCAGGGGACTTCTGCGAGATGATCGCCGCCTGCAGATACCAAAGGAACGCATCTTCAGATTGCTTTGCAAGCTTAGCTCGCACGGTTGCGAGTGCACGTTCGGGATTGTTCTGATTCTGCTCCTCTGCGAGCATACCCTGGGCCGCCGCACTCATTCCTTGCTTCGGATCGAGTTGCTCCGCCTTGTCAAAATCGGCCTGGGCCTTTTCATAATCCGCAAGTTGAACATAAAGCACACCTCGTGCCAGGTAGAGTTGAGCCTCCGCAGGTTGAAGCTCAAGCCCGGAATTGATCATCTCAACGCCGGTCTGAAACGACTGGTGATCCATTGCTATTTCGGCGAAATCCACGTACAAGGCGGTTTGACGCGGGTCTTTTACAATCGCATCTCGCAGTATCTTGACCGCATTTGGCGTGTCTTTATTCGCCTCGTAAATTGCTGCTGCCAACCGCATCGTGCTCACGTTCGGCGACGAATCCAAAAGTGGCTGAAGAGTCGTGAGTGCGTCCTGAGGTTTTCCCGCAGCCAGCTGAACCGCCGCCAGACCCTGTCTGAACCTGGGTTCGTTTGGCTGCATCGTCATAAGCCGCCCAAAGACCTGAATGGCTTCTTCAGTCTGCTCAAGTTTCAGCAGGCAGATGCCGTAACCCTGCAGCGCGTCCGGTTGTGAATCGAGCATTGACCCTATCACGGAGAAATGCTGTACCGCCATGGCACAATCGCCCTTCTTCGCTGCCAGTACGGCCAGCATTGCATGGGACGTGGTTTCATCAGGACGTAGCTTCAGAACGTGCTCGAGCAGGGGAATCGCGTCTGCGCTTCCAGCTTCATATTGCAATTGGGCCGCGCCTTCCAAAGCAGGCAGATAGTCCGGCGAAATCCTCAATGCATGTTTGTATGAGGCTAGCGCGGATTTCGAGTCACCCGTCCCCGAATATGCCAAGCCCTGCAGCATCCAAAGCTGGGGATTGTTGGGCGACTCCTGGAGGGCACTCTGCAGCGACTGCAATGCCTGTTGGAAATCCCTGCCGCGAAGAGCCGCGGTAATCGACTGCAGGCGCTCATTCGAAGTCTGCCCGAACATCCTCCCCTGCAGGGAAAGAACAAGGATGACCAAGCAAATTCTGCCCAAAAATGAATTGCCCTTCATGGAGTCTCGCACCTTATTTCGTTTTTCCTTCAAATACAGGCCTGCCCGGTCACTGGTGTCAATGGAATTGTAAGTGTAGCGCGGAGGAAAGGGGACACAGTCTTTGGGTGCTAACCCGAATGCTGGTCTTTGACGGATTCAGGTGACAACCAACCTCCTCGTCGCGCTCTCGTTTATGGTTGGACACGTGGCTGTTTGGACGCACACTCTTTCATCGCCCTGTCAACTTCACTGTCCGTACTCGTTGCGAGAAGCTTTTGCCCGTAATCCAAGGCCGCGTTGCAGTCGGAACCTGCAATCGCGCTGTTGAATTGCTCTCGATAATACGACTGCAACTGGAAAGTGATCTCAAGATCCGCAGGGTCGGGGGTAAGAGGGTCGATCTCGTGCGCCTCCCGCAGATGCTTCATTCCCTCGGAGGTCTTTCCTTGCATCGTAAGGGCGGCCCCGAGATTGTTGTGTGCTGAGGCATTTCGCGGGTCCATTTCAAGAACCCTTCTCCATTCAGCGATTGCTTCGTCGATCTTTCCCTGAGCAGCGAGGTCAGAAGCGACATCCAGGAGTCGGTAGGCCTCCGCTGCCGGCACATCGATTTTGATCAACCCGTTTGAAGGTATGTTCACAAATTCCGGAATGTTGACCGCCCGATTCGCCGCGGTTGCATTGTCAATCAAGATAGCGGGGCTGGAGTTGCCGTCTTTATCCAAGTGCGTCAGATACATCTGCGTGTAGGGCGAACGGCTCTTGGACGAGAAAACCATCCAACGGCCATTGGGCGAGAAACTGTGCCAGGAATTCATCAGGGTCGTATTGCAACGCAGACGGCGGGCCACTCCGCCCTCAAAGGGGACGATAAACAGTTGGCTGTCAGGGCGCATCAACTCCGCATTCCGGCTTTGCACGAAGACGATCCAGCGGCCATCTGGAGAAACCTTTGGAAAGCTGTTGCTCATACCGTTGTTGGAGGCGCCTTCAATTGGAACCGGGACACCACCGTTGCCCCCGTTAAAGGGGATTCGATACAGGTCGTACTTGATCTGAGTTTCTTCAGGATCGTTGGCATGCCTCGGTAACGTCTGTCCCGGCAACTCGGGGGGGCGAGCCTCAGCTCGCGCAAAAACTACAAACTTGCCATCGGGACTCCATACGGCGTTGGTTTGCACGAAGCGCTCATCGTCGGCTCCGGGTAATGGCTGCTTTTTCCCAGTGACTCGGTCGTACCAGGCCAAAATCCCGCGTGTTGGATAAAAGACCTGGAGGAAACGGTAGTCCTGGAAGTTGACGAGGAAGTAGCTCTTGCCAAGTTGCGCTCTCAGATCCCGTAACATGGTCACGATGTACCTTCCATCAGGTGACACCTGGGACATGAAGCCGATTCTCGAAGGCGAAGCCGTGTTGTCCTTTATGGAACTCCAGGAGATGACGTCCTGATTTCGCAGGGCCATCTGCGGTTTGATGGAAGCGAGCGCATAGAGACCCTTGTCGTTTGCGGGGCCGTCGATATCCATTCCAAATGTCTTTCCGTCAAGCGAGAACGAATGGCAATTGGCGCAAGTGTGCATGCCGGTAAGCAGCAGCCGACTTTCAGGTTGGCCGATATCGCGCAAGCGCCAGGCGAGCAGAGGCAAATCCCGTTTAGCCAGGGGCTGGATCACTCCCTTTTCCCCCTTGGACGGAATCAAAGGCACGTCGCGATAGAAGATCGGCGCCTTCACAGGATCCCGGGAGGTCTCCATGATCACCGCGCCGCGAGAAACGGCTGCACCCTCGCCTCCAGCCGGAACTCCCGCAATCGTGATAGTGGCCTTATGTCCGCTTGAGCGCAGCTTGATCGTTTGCCAAGCCTCCGCCGTAGGAGTCCAGGTATGCGCCGTAGCTTGCCGGGGCCTGAGCGCGGGCAGCTCATTGCTTGCGGACACGCAGCGCGGATCGATCTCACCGATGCGAAGGTGAGGTCCTGGGGATTGGAAGTGCATTACCGGCGATCCGTCGCCGAATGAAAAATCAATCGTCCACGACGAAGCGGCGTTCGATTCGTCATGCCAAATGAAAGTTGGCGGGGTGATCTCGGGCGGAAAGATCGACCCATCCTCCGGATAGTCCACCGTAATCGCGGCGAGATCGAAGCGAGTTTGGGCCAAGACGAAGCCTCTGTTGAGCAAGCAGCATTGAACTACGCTCCACGCAAAAAACGCGGCCGCGCCAATTGCCAGGAAAGCTCTCGCATGACGCATCGCCGCTGCGCCTTTAGCGAGACCCGATCCCTGCTTCATACCATAACGCTCGGATTTCATCTGCACCTGTTCTCCAGGTCGACCATGATCCTGGCTGGCGTGATCATCTATGCAACCGGCTTTGTTTTGGATGAATCGGACGCGCCTCCTCGAAGCCGATACGCGCAGTATAATTGCCCGACAGTCAGCTTCGTGAGCCGGAATCATACGAGCGCCTCTCGAACCTCATCCATATAGGACAGATGACCCATACCTACCGGAGACGATAACCCCCAATCAGCTTATGTAGCATAGCCGAGCGATGTACGAGCGAACGAAGAGGAAGGCACGTGAAGATGAGGCGAAGGAATTCTCGGAAGATTCGTCGCATTCTGCTTTGCCAACTTTCAATCGTCTTCGTGTCGTTCTTCCTGCTGGCTGCGCTCTCCAGTGTCGGATGCAAGCGGACGTCTTCGACCGTGGCTGTCATTCCACGTACTTGCGGTACTGCGCTTTGGGAGCCGGAACATGCAGGTGCAGCCGCGGAAGCACGCGCTGTAGGGCTGAATCTCTACTGGAATGCACCTATGCGAGATGATGATATGCAGACGCAGATTTCTCTGGTCGAGAAATCCGTCGATCGAGGAATGGCTGGAATCATAGTCTCGCCAATCCAAACGCTCCCCATGCGAACTCCCATCCGCAGAGTTCTCACGCGAGGAGTTCCGGTCGTCGTCATCGACACGGAACTTGGCATTCCATCCGGGCCCAAACTCAGTTATGTGTTGAACGATGAACAAGTCGGAGGACAGATTGCCGCACGCAGAATTGGTTTGATCCTTCAGGGAAGGGGCAAAATCGCTATTGTAGGAATCGGGCCTGAACTCAAGGGCAACATTGTGCGAGAGCGGAGCTTTGAGACTACGCTAAGCCATGAATTCCCGGAAATTCACGTTGTCGCCCGCAGGCTTGGCCTCGAGAGCGTCCCCCAGGAACAGCACAGTGCCGAAGAGCTTCTTGCCGGCAGCGAGCCACTGGACGCCATTGTGGCACTTTCCCTTGCCTCGACTCGGGGAACTTACTACGCCCTCGCCGAGTCTGCGAAGGTTGGCTTGATCAAGCTTGTGGGATTTGACCAGGACCTTCTTCCCCCCATCCGCGACGGAGGCATTGACTCTGTCGTTGTGCAGAACACCTTCGAAATGGGCAGAATTGCAATGGAACTCATGAATCGTGAGATCCATGGCGCAGCCGGATCCTCGGAAGTCAAGGTCGAGCCTGTCCTTATGACGCGCGAAAACGTGGATTCCGCCGAGATTCGCCGGATCCTGAACCTGTCGTGGTGGTCGCCTCAATGAGCCCTCTAATCGCGAGACGGAGTATCACCGTCGCTCTTTCGGCAGCGCTGGTGATCTCCCTGCTCGCGATCAGCGGAATCACATATCAATTGATCACACGCCGTGGGCCGACGCAGCACCAGATGATCTCGCTCGAGAAACAGGAGGATTGGCAAGCATTTGGCGGCACATGGCAGTACGCCGACGGCGTGATGAGCAACATTTCCGATGAGCGCGGAGCCAAGCTGATGACCGGCCGCGAATACTGGGCCAACTACTCTGTTGAAGCCGATGTTCTCTTGCTCGGGCAGTACGGTGATGCAGGGTTGATTATCCGCGCCAGCGACGAAGAAAAGGGAGTAGATGCCTACCACGGCTACATGGCCGGACTGCGCGACCTCGATAACACGCTGATGATGGGGCGGGCAGATTACGGGTGGAGAGAATATGCTGCCAAGTCGGTGTCCCCCCGTGTGTCTGCGCAGCAGTGGTATCACCTCAAGTTTCTCGCCTTTGACTGTGATTTCGCCGTTAGTGCAACCGCTCAAAACGGTCAAACAACAACGATCGCAATCCGTGATCCTGGCTGCATCAAGTCCGGACGTTTCGGCCTCAAGTCGTATAACACCGGCGCTCAGTGGAGGAATGTCGAGATTGCGCCGGCGACACAACGCGACCTGACTTCGATGATCGGGGAGATACAACCACAACTGGCCGTGCCTAATGAGCTTCCCACCGGCTCGGAGCCTGCTCCGCACGACCGATACCTTGAGCCCATTGAGCGCGACATTCAGGCCCACAGTTCTGGGGTGAATGCAAAGTCAATCGGTAGCCTGCGGCTCTTATCCCCGGATGTGCCGAGTTCCGCTACCGTCCAGGGCGTCGTTACGCTCACCTCTCCGATGCTCTACATACAGGACTCGACTGGAGGACTTGCCGTTTCGAGCAGTCATCCCCATGCGCCATTGCAGATAGGGGATGAGGCTGAGGTCAGGGGTGACGTATATTTGCATGATTTCAGCTCCGAAATTCGCAATGCGGACATCCACCTTCTCTGGTCCCATACACCGGTCTCTCCCGTTGCAGTTACGGCGTCGCAAGCCGCAACCGGAGCTTTTGATGGTCAGTATGTTGAAGTACAGGGGAGGCTGGCAGAGAAAAATGAGGATGGCAATGGGACGGGGATGCTGACCCTGGAAGATGAGAGCCAGTCGTTTCTTGCCGTGGTGAACGGGCTTGGGCGCTCGCCCAATCTCAACTCACTCAAAGTGAAAAGCAAGTTGCGATTGCGAGGAATCTGCGTAACCGATTCCAGGTACACACATGACCTGACCGCATTTGCACTACTTCTGCCATCCTCCGGTGATATTGAAGTTTTGGAGGGCCCGCCATGGTGGAGTCCGGATCACATTATTGAACTCGTGATCTGCATATTTCTTCTGCCCTTTGCCGGTATGACGGGGTTCTTCTTTGTCGAGCGCTGGCGCATGCAGGCTGTACTTGACGAGCGGCAACGTCTGGCACATGAGATGCACGACACACTTGCCCAGAGCTTCGCTGGTCTCGGCTTTCAGCTCCAGGCAGTACGCGATGACTTGACTGACGGAATCGATATCATGCCACAACTCGAACAGGCACAGGACATGGTCCGCAATAGCCACGAGGAGGCGCGGCGCAGTATTTCGGCGTTGCGCCCTGAACATCTGGAGTCCGTTGGATTGTTGTCCGCACTAGAAGAATGTGCCCGCCGCATGGTTTCCACAAACTCTTCCGTCAAAATTAAGACGGCAAGTTCGGGAAACTTACAGAACATTCCTTTGCGTGTCTCTGACACCCTACTCCGAATCGGCCAAGAGGCGATTGCGAATGCGATCCGCCACGCCCATTGCTCGCAGCTGACCATTGCACTCGATTATGAAAAATCCGCAGTGGAGATGATTGTTGAAGATGACGGTGTGGGGTTTGCCGTTTCAAGCGATTCGGCCGGGTTTGGCATTCGAGGAATGCATAAGCGCGCGGAAAATATAACCGCCCAGTTCAGGATCGACAGCGCACCCGGACAAGGAACCGCGGTTCGAGTTCTGGCTCCATTACCACCCTCTTTCCTTCGAACCCAATCGCACCGATGGTTGACTCGGCTTCAATTGAGGAAAATACATGGCAAACGCAACAGAGTCTAAGACAACTGTTCGGGTTCTCATTGTTGATGACCACCCCGTTGTTCGCGCCGGTTTGGCTTCCTTGCTCAGGAGGCAAGTCGGATTGAAACTTACTGGGGCGGCCCATTCCGGGGAAGAGGCTTTGGAAATACTCAAGCGCTCTCCTGTCGACGTGATGCTCCTGGATTTGCGCATGCCGACTATCAATGGCATTGACTTGTTGCACATGCTAAAGGCAACTGACTATAAGTCCAAGGTAATCATCCTATCAAGTTACGAATACGAGGAAGAGATCTATCAGGCAATCAAAGCTGGAGCGCGAGGTTATCTTTCAAAGAATGCGCCGCGTGAAGAGATAGTTGCCGCAATCGAAACGGTGGTTGACGGGGGAACTTTCTTCCCCGAACGCATCGGCAAGTGGATCGAGGAGCGGGAAGCTCGATCGAGCCTGAGTGCGCGAGAAATTGAAATTCTGGAAATGGTAGCAAAAGGACTAACAAACAAGGAGATCGCCGGGGCTCTTCAAATCAGTTTTTACACTGTTCGGAATCATGTAAATCACATCACCGCCAAGCTTCAAGTGGCAGACCGGACGGAAGCGGCGACTGCCGCGATGCGTCAGGGCATCATCAGCGGCGGGTAAGTGATTCTAACCTCGCACAGACGCCAAGATACCGCCCGGTCATGACTGAAGACGGCTCGATCAACTCTCGTTGCTTCTGAAAGCAAAGGTATAGCAAAGGCTGACACACAGGTCGCTCGCGGGCATCAGTTCCAGATAGGTTTTGATTAATTTGGCCTGCCGGGTGACCGAGCATCATCGACCAGTGCGGATTCGGTGTCAGTATTCCATCCATTCACTTCAAGCCGCACGTGGCCCACGGTCGCCGCAGGAATGTAACGAGCGACCACAACTCGCGACTCCCCTGGTAAAAGCGAGAAATAGTTGTCCTCCCAAAGAACAGGAAGGATCTCCTCTCCGCTCTTGTCGTCGACGATTGAAAGGCGGACCTGAAACGCCAGGCCCACCGATGGGTTCCGCACTTGAACGCGCACCTCTTTGCCATCGGTCAGGCTGCGCGCGGAAGCTGACGCATCAAGATGTACCTTTGTCAGTTGATTCAACATTGAGAGGTCTGAATAGCTCGTCACGTCGTTATAGTAAGGATGCGATTGTTCGTGTTCGACCGACCAGTCCATTTCAGATAACTTCTTCGGCAACCAGTAGAAGTTCGTACTGATGACATTGCGAGTTTTATCCAACAGCCTTAACTGGACGAAATAGACTTGGGTGTCAACGTTTTCACTGGGGAGCTTAAAGAGCCTCTGCACGCTATCCGAAGAAGACGCGAGAGGAACCGTTCGAGAGAATAGTTTTTTCAAATTGAAGTCGTACATCGCCGCTTCTGCGGTCAAGTCTATGAAGTCACGATTCACGCTGTTGACAACCACGACGCTGCGGTCGTCGTAGGAATACTGGATATGCAACGGCTCGCAGGCTTTTTTGGTTCCAAAGTATCCGCCCGCAGGCTGAAGGTAATAGTCGTACAGGTGCCAGATCGAGGCAGGCCACGCATTATTGAGCATCCATTGAATGACTCCCGTGGCTGAATATTTGTTACGGCCAAAGGCCTCGAACATCGCTCTTTCGCCGTCGTAGTCCATGGCCTGCGATTTTAAAAGATATTCATTCAAACCCTTGGGCGGTCCATAAACCACATTCATCGCATGGTTGAAGCGATCGAGGTTGCCGTTCAGATCTCCGGCCCCGGTATGGAACAGCCAGATATCGTCGATGGGCCAAAGGTGGTTTTCAGGCAAGAACTTCTTGAGGCTGCTCAACTCCGGAATAGCGGCGCCGGGACTGGTCTCGGTATTGAAACCGAAGGCTCCGCCAAAATGGTCATCATCGAGGAGCCAGTATTCGGGAGGAACGTAGTCATACGGTCCTGTCATCTTCAATCCGGAGGGACCGCTTACAACGGTTGGCTTGGAACTGGACGACGAGACAATCGGGTTGGGCCACCCTGAGTCAGCCTCGATCTTTAGATAAGCTTTCTCGACCGACGGCGGCGGTACGTTGTCGCTTCCATTCATCCACAAGGCCAGGCTCGCATGGTGGCGCAGGCGGAGCATCTGGCTGCGCAGAGACTCGGTGGCGATGGTGAGGTCGCCTGCGTCCCAGGTTCTCCATTGCTCCCAGTTGTCACAGCAGCACCATCCGGCAAGCACCAGGATTCCCATCTGGTCGGCTAAATCGAAAAATTGCTCCCCTTCCAGCTTGCCCTCAAGCCGAATGGCGTTCAGATGCATGTCGCGGATGTAAGTCATCTCCGCGCGGAGCCTGTCCTCTGAAGAGCGCAAGAGCATTTCCGGAGCCCAGCCGCCTCCGCGGATCAATATCGGCTGGTGATTGACGCGAATCAGCAGCGGCCGCTTGTCGGTCTTGATCCTTCCCAGTCCGTTGTTGTCGAATAACTCGCCAATCCTGGGCGCAGCCCCATATAACTCACGCGTAACTTCGCGGATGCCGAAGTTGGCCGACTGCGTATCAGAGACTGCGCCGGATGTAATGAAGCTCACCGTGATCCGATGCAGTTTCTGCTCGCCCAGTCCGGCAGGCCACCACAGCTCCGGGTGATCGATCTTCAGCTGGGGGAATTCGCTGGGAGTCAGGATGACTGGCAGAGTCTCTCGAGGAGAAAGGGTCACCTTCTTCTCGCAGATAACCGCGTCGAACTCCGCGCGGACCACTCCAACGACGGGAGCATCCGTATCGTTGCGCAGTTCGGCGCGCACAGTCAAATCAGCGCGTTCCAGTGACTTCTCAGGGAAGTGTGTGGCCACAGCCGGATAGCGCACCCTCACCGGCCCGCTGGCCGTGAGATAGACTTCGCGCCAAAGGCCCATGTCCTTATCCGGCGGCGTCGGATTCCAGTCGACGAAAGTGATTCCGAAATCTTTGTCTGTGGGGGCAAACACTTCCACCGCCAGAACGTTGGTTCGGTCCTGATCAATGAAGGCGGTCGCATCCAGCTCGAAGAGCCTGTAGGCCCCTGCCATCTGCTTCGCGTCCGCGAGTTTCTTCCCATTCAGCCAGACATTGGCCCTGGTATTGATGCCGTCAAAATGCAGCCAGACTTGCCGACTCTTGAGATTTTGCGGCAACTGGAATTCGGTTCGATACCACCACGAGCAGGCGTACGGATTACTGCCTGGCGCCTGCAGCTTACGCAGGTTGTCAGAGTAGAAGATGTCGTCGAATTCCCCATTCGCAACCTGGGCGGCCAATACGGTGGAAGGTACGGTGGCCTTGTACCACTGGACGGGCATGAACTGCGAAGTCGACAGAATCTCGCCGGGCTGGCTGACCTTGCACGAACTCTGCACGAGCCAGTTCTCTTTCAGATCCGCTCGATTGGTTGTCTCTGCTCGCCCGGCGGCTGAGCAAGCCAGCAACAACAGAGCAGCAATTACTGGCCACCGATTCACGCTGCATGAACTTACGATCCTGGCCTCCATCTTCTTTTCGTTCCCTTCAAAAACTGTTGACCGAGGTCCCTTTTCAGGCCAGTGCGGAATTTGCGATTAGAGAATCGCCTGGATCCTGACAAGAATCTCGTTGTCAATCCAGCTCTCCGATTCACCGGCCTCGATGTCCTTGAACAGCCACCAGCGCTCGATGTGTTCCGCGGTCTCTCCCGGCTCCAGATTCCGAAGCGGCCCCAGAGTTTCGAGCTCGAGCGAGTGCTCGTCCGTAAAGACCTCGAAATTGCATCCGGAATCAGGATATTTTGCGCCAACTTCAACGTCGGCCCTCTTCACGAATAGATGTCCGCTCCGGAAGTAAGCGCCCCATCCTGAGGGGTTGAAGATGCCCCCCATCTGTTCCTTGAATCTGCTCGCGGAATTCTTCGCCTGGCGGAGTTGGAGGTACCTGGTTCCAATTCTCCATCGAGGATCTGCCAGGTCCGTATAACTCCACAGGGTGAAGACTCCTTCGGGCACCAACCTGCTGGGCGAGAACGGCGCCTTCGGGGGGAATGGGAGGATGGCCTTCCCGCCACCAGCCATTACAGAGAGCGCCCATGGAGCCATCTCGGTGGGTACCTGTCCAAGATTGCGTATGCGATGCGTGACAGTAACCTCAGTTCCCTTTTCCGCCAGCTCGATCTCAAGCTCTTTCTGCAGATTCGTTCCGGGAGGTGCGGATTCGGGAGGCGCGGTAAAAACAAAAGCACTGCCCTGCTTCCGCACTGAAACGGGGAAGTTATCGGGATAATACGTCCGTGCAACTTCGGGAGATACCCACAGCCGGTGTCCACCATAGACTTTGAATTCCCGATCGACGCGATCACCAGGTGCCGTGGAAGAATCGTGGAACTCGTTTTCATCTCCCCGAAAGCCAAAGAAGAGAATCCGGGGCCCCACTTCGGTCAAGACGATCAGTTGCACCGTGTCATTGCTAATCAGGAAGGCCTTCTTCCACGATTGGTATTCAACTTCTTCGCCAGTCACGGTGCTCATACTGTCCACTTTCTGCATGTGTTCAACCCTCCCGGAATGAGGCGGCATGGACTCTCGATTTGGTTTCTGTCCAATAGCTTCGCCTGCTCCTGTTCAATCGCGTCGATAACGTTCTGGCCTTATGGTTGCGACGCACCCGATTCATTGGCCGCGGTGAAACGGCCTTGGTTATTCGCCCTCCGGGTTTTCGAAGTCCAACAGGTCCCGCCTGAATCCCCGGGTGTTATAGGCTCCGTACGCCAATCCAACGATCGTCCACCCAATGCCTAGCAGCTTAGCCCGCCAACTCAAGCTCATCCACAGCAGCAAGCAAATCAAGAACCCCAGTGAAGGGGACACGAAGTTTAACCAACGCTTGTGCGGGTCGCGAAAGTAGAACCGCACCAACGCGGATAAATTGACACCCATGAAGGCAAGCAGCGCGCCAAAATTGAGCAATTCCACGCCACGTTCAAAACTCAAGGCCAATGCGCCGATGAGCGCCACCGCGCCAATGAGCAAGACATTGTTTCGCGGAATTCTTCTCTTCGGCTCGATGGCCCCGAAGAAGCCGATGGGCAGCGCACCGCTTCGGCCCATGCCGTAGAGCAGGCGCGCCGCACCCAACTGCGCACCCAGCGCGGAACCAAACGTTGCCACCAACAGCGTCACGTTGATGACCGCAAAGAGCCATGGCCCGCCGGCGCGACCAGCGACATAAACAAACGCGGTGTCCACATCGGGAAAGTTCTGAGCGCCGGGCCAGACGAGCTGTGCAGCATAGACCTCGACCGAGGCCAGCAGCCCAGTGAGCAGGCAAACCAGCACGGTGGCAAGCATGATATTGCGGCGCGGATTCTTTGCTTCTTCAGAGAGGGTCGAGATACCGTCGAACCCGATATAGGTGAGCACCGCCAGCGATGTCCCCCCCAGCACCGATCGGAGAGAAAAAGTTTTTGGGTCAAAGAAGGGGCGGGTGAAGTACGTGATTCCGGCGTGAGGCGTGGCGTATACGTAGTGAGCCGCCGCGGCCAGAAACAGAAGAATGACCACGGCCATGACCGCAACAAGACTCGTGTTGATATGCGCCGAAGTCTCGATGCCCTGCAGGTTCAAGAGCGTGAACGCCACGGCGAAGGCCACCACCCACACCACGTACGGAATCCCCGGGAAGAAATTCATCGCGAATTTTCCGCAGAGAATTGTGCAGATGAGGGGGTTGAGCATATAGTCCATCGCCATGCTCCACCCGGTTACATAACCCAGAGCAGGATGGATTTCGCGGCCCACATAGGTGAACGCCGAGCCGGCGCTGGGATAGGCGGAAGCCATTTTCCCGTAACTAAAGGCGGTAAACATCATGGCGACCATTGCGAGCAACACGGTGAGCAATGCGTATCCGTGAGAACGCACGCTCATGACTCCATACACGGGCATCGGCGCGGTCGGCTGAATCACAATGAGCCCATAAAGAACCAGGTCCCATAAACCCAACGCACGCCGGAGCCTTGGNNGGCGAGGTGTCTTTAGCTTTTGAAATATCGCAGTACTGGATGCTCCAAACTCAAATCCCCGGTTCCTTCCGCCGTTTTGCTTCGCGGTCTATTTGATAACGTGTTCTTGCCCCACACTCCCTAGTTTAGTCAGCGGCTTGCTCGATTCAGGTACCATCCGAATTGAGCCAGCGTCTGACGATGTCTATTCACTCTCGTAGCATGCCGACCGAATCGATTCCGAGATGGACGCACCCTGTTGTTCAGCGAATGAAAGCAGATTCTTCATTTCCGTGTCGGGATGAATCGAATGGACTGAAGTAACAGTGAAACTGGAAATCAGGACGCCGAAATCCAGCCCCGTCCGCAGCACTCTGCCTTCGAACGTTTTGCCCGCATCGCCCGGCATGATGAATGGAATGCCGGCGGCCAATGCGCACACAACACCGGCAAGAAGAGCATCTCCGGCGCCGGCCGTGGACCTGGATTGAAGCACTGGCGCCGGGGAATACTGCATTCGGCCGCCTTCAAAACCGTATGCTCCTTTTGACCCGAAGCTGACAACCAGGCGCAAGGCCGGGTGGGTGGCCGTGTATGTGGCCGCATATTCCGTCAGCAGCTCTTCATTGAGAAGATGACCCGAGCCACTGCCAAGCAGCGCTGAGGCCTCTTCCTGATTCAATGCAAGCAGATCGGTGAGAGCAATCAGCCCCATGTTCCGCGCTTCTTCAATGTCGCCGAGCGCGAAGGAACACGCCCTGTAATTGCCACAGTGGGTTGCAAGTTCGAGAAACTCCCGCCTGAGCTCCAATGGGACCTCGGGGACGCAGATTGCCACGGCGCGCGACCCTGCGGCTGCCATGCAGCGTGATGCCGACCGAAGATCATCGGCGTTCAACGAGCCTGCTGCCGAGTTACTGCTGGTGAAGTTTCCTCCCGAGCCATCCGGGTAAATGAAACACACACTGAAGAGTGTCTTGAACGATGGGTCGCTCCGCATGAACTGCATATCGAGTCCAGCAGCGCTCATTTCGCCCATGATTCGCTTTCCAGTCTCATCGTTGCCCACAACTCCGATTGGGAATACGCGAAAGCCGCCCGGGGCTTTTCCAGAGCCCATAATTCGTGCAATATAGTGCTCGAGAATGTGAAGTTTGCAGTAGTCCCGCGAGTCAAGCAGCTCGCCCAACCGGCTTTCGTTGCGGCCCAAATCGTGGTCGCCATGAAGCGAGAACATGATGCCCGCGCCGATGCCACCAATACCTATAGCGCACGTAAAACCNNGTTTCCAGCGTCGCCGTTACGATCGCATCGGGGTGGGTCTGGAGCAGCGTCATCGGATACTCCGGCGTCGGCTCGCTGAACAGAGCTACCCGCAACGCGGTCTGCTTCCATGCGCCAGTATCGCTATAGACACGCACTTTTTTGGCGGAAAGGCACTCGCGCATTCCCAATGTAATCGACATGGGCGGAACAAACTGGTAGGCCGCACCGAATGTCCGCTGCGCCAGCGCCACAATCGTATCAATATTGTTTTCCTGAATCCTGATGGAAGAGTTCGCGATCTGATCCAGCGTCACATGGTGAAAGGGATGTCGCCGAGCCTGATTGTAGGCAACGTGTCCATCCTGCCCCCACCCACCAACCGTGATGTCGATCGGCGCCTCGTCGATCGCGGAACGATTTGCTTCCATCGTCGCAGGCAACAACCAATGGCGCAGTTCCTCGGGCACCGCGAGCTCCGGACGAATTCCTCCGTAAAAGTGTCGCTCCATGAAGGTTCTGAAGTTGTAGGGATGCCCCGCGGGAAGCGGCTTCCCTTCCCAATCAAGACACTCGTCCATGTGGAAGACGCGCAGGGTCTTCAGTGAAACGCTGCCTGCATTCACCAGGGCACGAAATGGTTCGTACCAGCAGGTCGGTCCACACGGGATGATGGCGCGCGTTGGGCGGCGTTGCTGGTTGTTTTCCTCGATCGTTTGAATCAACTCTCTGGCCATCAGCGCGCCCATCTCGATGGAATTCGCCACCTGCCGATAAGGCACGCGAAGCTCAGGATGTCCAGGCAATTCCCGCGCAGGAATCGCGCACCAGCGACGCAATTCTCTAACATCGATGAAAGCCGGCGAGTTGAACCGCGTGTTTGATACGGACTTTGAAGTCACAACTATTGAACCTTTCCATTGAAAACACGATCCCGTTGCGCCCGGCCAATTACCCGCGAGCCTACTCGATCTTCACTGAAGTCGCGGGCGTATTGAATCCCTCGAGCTTGACCCAATGAGGATCGGTCTTGATCGACACGGCTCCGTGGATCTCAACTGTTTCACCGGGGAAAACCGTGACATAGTTGTCGTCGTACTCCACCGGAAGGATCTCGTTTCCATCGCGGGCAGAACAGATGCTTGCCCGCTCGAAGAACGCGATGTGACTGGAGGGGTTATGAAGCCGGATGATGTTCACCCTGTCACCGTAGACAACGGTTTGTTCGGCGCTGACCTCTAACTGCACCTGGGGCATGGTATTCAGCGCTGTCATGTCGGCCCATTTGTCCTGCTTCAAGACCAGGGCGTCGTCGTTCTGCGGACCGCCCAGGTCATCGTCTTTCTGCGATTGCCAGTAGACGTTGTCCACCAGCTGGCGGCCCATGTTGTCGAATAACTGGCAGCGCACAAAGAACACCGGGGATGCCTGCGGATACCGGGGCAATGTCAGCACCTGGCTTGCGCCGTTGGTGGGCACCTTGACACCCTCGATCGAGTGATCGTCGATCAACTTACCGCCCAGGTCGTAAACCCGGACGCGCGCAGTCAGTCCCTGAGCGTTGCCGGGAGTCTGGTTGAATACGATGATTTTGGCCTGGCTGTGATCGCCGGTCGCGTACGCATCGAAGACCACCGACAGCGGGCGCAGGCCTTTCTTCGCGCCGTAGTAGGTGCCGCCCGGGCTCAAATAATAGTCGATGATGTTCCCGTAGAAAGAGGGCCAGTGGCTGTTGAGCATCCAGTACATCGTCATCTTGTGGTTGGCCCAGCCGTTTGCCGCAAAGTCTTCAAATTGCGCGCGGGTGTTTTCATAGTGCGCCAGTTGCGCCTTGCGGACAAACTCCTCCACGTTGTCTGATGGGCCATAACGGTGATCGACTGCCCGCTGGATACTTCCCAGGGTATTTGCATCCGTAATCGCTCCAGCATGCAGGTACCAGGTGTCGTTGATCGGCCAGAGCTTGTCGGCGGGAATGAATTTCTTCAAGCTCTCCAGCGTTGGAATGTGCTCGTTGTCGCCCTGCTCGGCGGCAGATCCGCGCGTCGTAACGTAGGTGCCGGCGAACCAGTAGTTTGGCGGCCGCCAGCTATAGGGACCCTCCATAATGATGCCGTCCCAGATGCGTTCGCCTTTGTCGTCCTTCGCAAACGAGGACACGGTATCGACAACCGCATTTTGCCAGTGCAGCTCCGAGATGACTTTACGGTATTCGGTGCGAATCGGTAAAGACGGCAGTCCATCGCTTCCGTTCGCCCAGATGAACGACGAAGCATGCGAGCGAAGCATGAGAATCTGCGACCGGACGCTCTCCGGCGCTACGCGATGGTCCTCCTCGTTCCACTGGTTCCACTTCTCCCATTGGTTGCAGCACATCCAGCCAAAGACCAGCGGAATTCCCTGCTCGTCGGCCAGTTCGGCNNGTGTAATCGGCTCCGCGGACAAGGAAGTCCCGGCCGTTGACCTGTAGATAGAAGTTGCCGCCCTTGCCCTTGTCCTGGAACTGCTGGTCTTGATCGCGATGCTGGGTCACACTCCGAATTCCAAAGCGAATGTGAGCCTGATCAGACGATTTCTGGTCCGCCACAAACTCCAGGCGCAGGTCGTAGAGCGATGGGTTGCCCATCGTATACGGCCACCATAAATCAGGATTCTTAACGACCAATCCTGGATAATCACCGGGAGCAAACGTAACTTCGCGCGTCTCGCCCGGCGAGAGCGTCACGGCCTGCTCGAGGTCAATGGTTTGCTTGCCCAAGCGCGAAATGGTTCCCTTGAGAGTGCCGCT
>PLST01000202.1 GCA_003164255.1 Acidobacteriaceae bacterium
AGAGCGCCGGGGAAGTCACGCTGCACCCTCAAATTCCAGTTCTGTGCGTAACCAACGCGCAGGTTCGGGTCGATTGCGAAGGTGTCCGCGGCAGCGCCTGAGCATTGCGCGAATCCACTCGCAAGCGTCAGCTTGCATGCGCTGCTGTTGGCCTCACTGACACTTGTTGCGAAGGGCGCCTGTTCCGCCATGCTTTCAGCTGCCGATACGTAGACTGAAGTGTCGTCGTAAATTCCGTACCCAGCGTTTACGACCAGCGTCGAAGCGGGAATCGGCCGCCACGAAATGCCAATGCGCGGCTCAAATCCATGTTTGTCTGGCCGCACCAACGAAGTTGGATAGGTCGCGCCAGTCACGGAGCCCTTCGGGCTGTTGCCCACCACAGGTGCGACCGATGTAAAACCGGGAGAGACATCGAGATTTGCCAGCCTGCCGAAGAGTTCAGTGATGGGAGCGCCGTAGTCCCATCGCATTCCTGCGTTGACGGTGAACTGCGGCAGCATTCTCCAGTCGTCGGTGAAATAAAGGTCGTAGACCGACTGCCTCAGATACTTATCGGGATTGCCGAATGAAAGTGCGCTGGTGTCTGGAATGCCAAGGAGGAAGTCGGCGAGATCTGAGCCGGTGGTTGTGGAGGCTCCGGCCGACGCAGTAGCTGGCTCCTGCGTTGCGACTCCGGTAAACGCGAACGATCCTCGCGGGTTCTGCTGCCCGTATTCATTGAATTCCTGGCGGCGGAAATCTCCGCCAAAGATAAAGTTGTGGTGCCGATAGTTGGTTGAGACATTTGCGGAGAGTGCATCCGTGCGATTTCTGTTATAGGCGCTGTTCGCGTCGTTCAGCCCGGCAATCCCGCTCGAGAAGGTGAGTCCAGGCGGACCATAATCTGCAGGATCCTGATCGTTGCCGCCAATGCCGGCGTTTCCTGAAACATTCAAGCGGCTTTCAAACTCAGGACGCACATCCGTGCGCAGCCGCGTCAAGTGATAGCCGAGCAATACAAACGTTTGATGAAGATAACGGTGCGACCAGTTGACGTTGGTATCGATGCCCAGCGAGTCGGTGGTATCAACAAAACCAAAAATGTTGGTGCTGTTTGCGCGCGAGCTTCGAAAGCCGAAACCTCCATACAACTGGTCTCGCCTGCCTATGGACTTGTTCATGCGAGATTGCAATGAGTCGGCATGCGTGTCATTGAGGACTTCAGCCTGGTAGTTATAACTTGTACTTCCCGCCAGGTTAGGCTGCGGATAAAGATTGAGGAGCGCCGCCGCCTGCGGACTTACAGGTATGTTTCCGATGAATGGGAGGCCCGTGGCAGGGTTGTAAATAGTTAGCGGTTGTCCTAGCGAGTTCAGCAGTCCGGAGAGATTGCCGGTTCTTTCCAGAGCGTCAGGAACAAGGCCGGTTTCGTCTGAGGCATCCGCGCTGCGCGTCCACTGATAGCTGACAAAGAAATCTGGTCCGATGGGCATGAGGCGCGGAATGCGCAGCGGGCCACCCAATGAGACCCCGGAGGTAATGCGGCTGTAGAAATCCTTTGGAGTCTGTTGGCCAGTGAGCGAGTACGGGCGCGCGTCAAAGACGGAGTTGTCAACAATGGCGCTAAAACTGCCGTTGTAGAGGCCTTTCGCCCCAGGTCGATGGTTGCCGAAGGCAGGCGGCATGGAATACTGCGACGTGGCCGCATTGCTCTCGCTGCCGTTAATCAACATCCCATCCGCGGCCTTCTGCTGGGCATCGTCTGGTGGGGGCGGAGGCGCTTGAGGAACATTGGCATCGACGCCCTTTGCAGGTTTTTCGGTGGGCTTAGATTCTGATTCGCTCCTGGTTCGTGCCTTCAGGGGCTTGCTCGGGTGTACGCTGGCAAGCATTTGTTCAATTCCGAGCAACTTCAAATCCCATTTTGCTTGCGGAGCATCGGGAGCTACATTCACTGCTGCGTCGAGCGTTGAGAAGCCGCTCATCTCGATTTCAATTTTCCATTGACCATCAGCAAGGTCAGGGAATTGATAAAGACCCTGGCGATCGGTAACGGTGGTCTCACGCTTTGAGCCTTGCGAAACCGTTACCGTAGCTCCAGGAATAGGGATGCCGTTGAAAAATACCTGTCCGTGGTACTCCGACGCCCAAGCTGAAACGGAGGCGCAGAGCCCGAGCAGGGCGCAGAGGACTTGGATCTTGGCGAAGCGCACCTGCGCCATCCGTTGACTCCAGGGTCGTGCTGGTTTTCCGATGGTCTCTCGACAGACCCGAAGCTAGTTGGCCGACGGTTTTTGCACCGAGCTAATCACGAGGACCGGAACTTGCGCCTTTCCGGCGTCGAGTTTCAATCCAATCTGTTCCTGGATGGCGGTGTAAAGTGGCGGAGGTGCGTCTGGGGCATCGCTGGCAGGGGGCGGCTTGATGCCCATGCCGCTGAATTGCGAATCATCCGCCGTCCACTTCAGAAGAAAATTCCATTTACCGCCGAGCGATGTCTGGTCGACTACAGGGCGGTCCAACACTGCGGACTGAAGTAGTCCCGTGAAGTCTGTCATGGTGGCGTTCTGTACAGTCAGCCTGACGGGAGAAATACTGGTGAAGAACAGGCCGGGCAACTCGCCGCCCGAATCGTTCTTCGTCATTTTTTGCCCAGTCTTCGACACGGTCAGAACATAGGCCGGCATCTCTTTTGAATCTTTGCTGAACTTGAGTTGGAAGCGCTCGGCAAGCAGCTTCTGCACCATGCTCTTCACCTGGCGATCGTTTGGTGCTCCGGGAACATCGGGTTGTGCCTCGATGTCCCACTTATCCTTATCCATCCACTCGGGCGCATTGATAATTTGCTTTTGCTGTACTCCGTACGCAAAAGTCAAGAGATCGGTCAGGGTCGTGTTGAACGTGCTGAAGTGGCTGCCTTGCACCCTGAAAGCCTTGCCCGGCTTGTCAGGCTCACTGGGCTTGATGGTCGCCACTTCGAAGCTCGGATCGGCGTCCGCGGCCATTGGAGGCAGTGTCGGCGGAGGTGTCGGAATGGTCCATGCCGTTTCAGGAGTAGCTCGCTCCAACAACAGGGGAAGCGGGTTCGGCCCCTGCGTCCACTGGCCGGCGATCGACTTGCCATCGGCAGACATTTTGCCCTCATAGCTGCCATCGATTGCCTGGATCTCGAACTTGAGAACCGAATCCTGAAAACTGGCGGAAGACGCGGTCATTTCCCCGCCGCCCTGGTCAATGCTGTAATTCACCACTTGCAGGGCGCCTTTATCTGTTTTGGTTATTTTGACCACAAGGCGAAGGTCGCGGTTGGCCTGCGGTATGTGCAGTGTCCCTTGCCAGGAGTCGTCGATCCGATGAGGATCTGCCGTGGCCGGCGCGGGGGGCGTGGCTGGAGCTTGCGCCCTGGAAACAATCGGAATCAATCCGGCGGTCAGACATACCAGGCCCAGCAGGGCGTTTCTACCACGAACAGGCTTGCACGCTAGTGTTTCACTCTTCACGCGAAATACTCCTCTTCTGCGGCCTGCATCCTCAGCCAAGAAAGACGCAAACCAAAGCTATTTGCTTGATCCTGAGAAGAATACACCGGTAAGACGGATGTACTTTCCATTTGTTTCCTGCGGCGCCGGCTTTTTGTGCACGAACTGGATTCAGGTTCGAGCGGTGATTACACAACTATGTACGTTCGATTCCTTGAGTCCGTTCCATCCAAATCACCGAAGAAGTTAGCGCCTTGATCTTGAATGTTACGTACGGTAACATGCGGATGCGCCTGGAGGTCAAGGAAAATCATGCGTGCCAATAGAGCCCGGTTTTGAAACGTGCGGTTGCGGAGATTCATCGAGTGCGTGGAACTCCGGAAATTGATCGCTGCCAGTTGATCAAGGTTGGCCTGAGCGAGCCACGCTGTGCGGGGCCAGGTGGTGCGCAGCGGGTTGAATGCTTGCTGAATTTGACACCGGCGGCCTCCAATTTGTTCCCGCTAGGGTCGCCATGGAGCTTTCGAAGTCCCCGCCAAGATATGATGGAAGCTTGAATACCACTTCCGCGACAATCCCGCCTGAGGGAAGTCTTCTTGCGATCGCGACCAGGGACAGATGACAGAATCCATACACAGAAAAGTTGAGCTGTTCGATACCAGCTTACGCGACGGGATGCAACAGCCAAACCTGGATATCTCGGTGCCGAACGCCGTGATGTTATTGCAGCGGATGGGCGCCTTCGGGGTGCACTATGCCGAGATCGGCTTCGCAGGGGCAAACCAGTTTGTCTCAGACCTGACGGGCGCACTGAGTGGAGCCGATACGGGCGCGATGAAGCTGGCCTTGTTTGGGAGATCGCGCGGCCGCGGCACAAAGGTGGAGGAATGGCCCGATGTGCAATTTATCATCGCCAAGCGGAAGCGCGTCCCGGTTGCGGTGATCGTGGTCAAATCGAGGCTTCTCGATATTGCCAAGTCGCTTGAAACTACGCCAGAAGAAAACCTGCTCATGGTGGCTGAGACAGTTCATTGTCTGCAAGACAACGGTCTGGAAGTCCTGGTGGATTTTGAGCACGCCATGGACGCCGCCTGCGGCAGACGTGAAAACGGAATTCCCTGTGACGCCGACTCCAGGAAGCGAGGTCAGGATTACTTCCACCAGATGGTTGAACAATGCATCGGTGATGGAGTGAGCCGGTTGGTGGTGTGCGATACCAATGGCGGAGCGAGCCCGGAAGAAGTGGCGCATGTGTTCACGCGATTAAGGGAAATTCATCCGCAAGCCGCTTTTGGGTTTCACGGGCACACCGATCGCGGACTTGGAGTTGCCAATAGCCGCGCTGCAATTCTTGCCGGCGCCATTCAGGTGCAAGGCACGTTGCTGGGAACCGGCGAGCGATGCGGCAACGTTAACCTGACCACTGTGATTGGCGGAATGCAGCTTAGGAGCGAAGCTGAATTTGTAACTCCCGAATCACTCACCGGACTTACCGCGCTTGCGAATTCTGCGTACGCCGCTTTTGGACTCGAGGCGCCGCACGGCACGCCCATCGTAGGACCGGGAGCATTTGGCACCTGGGCGGGCATGCATGGCAGCAGTGAGCGAAAGAATCCGGGAGCCTATTTATGGTGCGAGCCAGCGAGAGTGGGCGCCAACCCGGTCATCGGCGTCAACGCTCAATCGGGTAGAGCCAACATCGTGCTGCTTTCTGAAGCGCTCGGCGTAGCGCTTAATTCCGCCCAGGCTCAGGCTCTGATCGACGCCAACCAGGGGATGATTGACGGTGGCGCGTTTACCGTGAGCGAGATCAGCTTCAGACTCGCGTGCATGAAGGTTCTTGGGACGCTCAAGGAGCGTTTCAGCGTAAAAAGCTGGCGCGTTCTTGACGAGTCGGACGAGACTGGAAACAGGTACGTTCAGGCCTCAATGCAGTTGTCGATCGGTGATTCGACCGTGGTAACGACGCGTGCTGAGGGTGCAGGACCTGTTGACGGACTTACAAAGGCCATGCGGCATGAACTGGAGAAATGGTACCCAGCCCTGACGCATATGCGGCTGGGCACATTCACCGTAACTGCGATTGATGTATCTGCGCAGGATACGGCGGCACATGTGCGCGTCACCGTGAGCTTCAATGCAGACGGTCACGAGCCCTGGGTCACCGCAGGCGTGAGCAGCGACCTGAACCAGGCAGCGCTCATGGCAATCGTGGACGGATTTCATTATTGGTTGTTGACCAGCTCGGCTGGTTGAGGGCGGACAAAATCAAATTGGCCGGCTAGAGGCCGGCCATTCATGCTGCTGACAGGGATGATCTGGCATTTTAGAAGAAGGCCCGGGGCTAAAGCCCGACTTTGATTTTGCGGCCTTTCGGCACGAGTAAACTCGTGCCCTGATACAAACCATCTCGCCCTCGGAGTCTTTCCGCAACCTGTAAAGCGCAACGGTCTTTGTTGATGTTGTGCGGCACGGCTAAAGCCGGGCCCTTTCAAAGCTGGTCTACAGTAAGTGCAAAAATGCGCTAATCTGCGCCGAGATTCTCTTCTTTCAGCACACGCTGGTATGCGGGTACCGTAAGGAACTCGATGAATTGTGGTGCGCGCACCAGTTCCCGCATCAGGTCTGCCGCCTTCACGTACGCGGTGTAGCGAACAGGGTCCACCGCGGCCCTCTGCTTTTCGAGCTCGGCGGCGATCAGGCTTTCGACAAGCGCAATATCAACGGTCCTGCCGTCACTGAGTTTCGACTTCTGGTGAATCCACTGCCAAAGCTGCGCTCTGCTGATCTCTGCCGTGGCGGCGTCTTCCATCAGGTTGAAGAGTGGAACGCATCCGATGCCGCGCAGCCACGCCTCAACATAACCCAGACCAACAGCCACGTTCTGTTTCAGTCCCGCATCGGTAATTTGTCCATCGGGAATTTGGATCAGATCCGCAGCGGTGCAGTGATAGTCAGGCAGCTGCTTTGAAATCTGATTAGGCTGCGGCATCAAGCGATTGAAGATCTCAAGGGCCACCGGAACCAGTCCGGGATGCGCCACCCAGGTGCCGTCGTGACCATCGCTGGCCTCGCGCTCTTTGTCGGCCTGCACCTGGGCGATTGCCTTATCGTTCGCCGCGGGATCACTCTTGATGGGGATGTACGCGGACATTCCACCCATTGCATGGACATTGCGCCTGTGGCAGGTCTGGATGGCCAGCTTTGAATAGCTGCGCATAAAGTGAGTGGTCATGGTGACCTGTGCGCGATCGGGCAAAACGGCATGAGGATCGTTTGAGAATTTTTTGATGAAGCTGAAGATGTAGTCCCAACGCCCGCAATTCAATCCAGCGGAGTGATCGCGCAGTTCGTAGAGAATCTCGTCCATTTCAAAGCTGGCAAGGATGGTTTCGATCAGGACAGTGCCCTTGATGGAGCCTTGCGGCAGGCCAATCTTCTGTTGCGCGCGGACAAAGATGTCATTCCAGAGGCGCGCTTCTAGATGGCTCTCCATTTTGGGCAGGTAAAAGTAGGGACCGCTGCCGCGCGCCAACAGTTCTTTCGCATTGTGAAAGAAGTAAAGGCCAAAGTCGAAGATCGAGCCGGACATCGGCTCGCCATCCACGCGCAGATGGCGTTCTTCAAGGTGCCAGCCGCGTGCACGCACAAACAGCACGGCCGGATTTTCAATAAGTTTGTATTGCTTTCCAGTTGCAGGATCAGAAAAAGTGATTGTGCGGCGGATCGCATCTTTAAGATTGATCTGACCGTCGAGCAGGTTATTCCAGGTGGGTGTGTTTGAGTCTTCAAAATCAGCCATAAAGACCTTCGCGCCGGAGTTCAGCGCGTTGATGATCATCTTGCGATCAACCGGCCCCGTGATCTCTACGCGGCGGTCGAGAATATCGTTTGGAAGGGGCGCCACGGACCACTCGGCTTCGCGAATCGCCTTGGTCTCCGCGAGGAAGTTGGGCTTTTCGCCGGCATCGAGCCTCTTCTGCCTCTCGTGGCGGGCTTCGAGCAGCGCCTTGCGGCGCGCATTGAAGGTGCGCTGCAGGTCAACGATGAATTCAACTGCTTCTGGCGTCAAAATCTCGGCGTAGCTTTCAGTGATGGGAGCGAGGAACTCAACATGGGGAATCTGGATGGAACCGGGCATAGTAAAAAACTCCGTGGTCGGGTGGTCCTACCTTTTGAGAATAATTGGTCGCAATTCGACGAATCGCACAAAATGAACCTTGTATTCACGCAAAGCGGAGGGAAACATCGCCTGCGGTCGAGAACTCCACGTTGACCGTCGAACCTGCTTTTGCGAACGTATTTCCGGTCCAGCTTCCTGTGGTGACCCAACTACCCCGTTTGAGGCCGCCGGTACGAGCCGCGCCCTCGTTTGCAAGATAAAGCACAAGGCGCAGAAGATCGGTGCCCGCAGTGTTTGAGGCCGTGCGTTCCACCTGAACGCTGCCATCAATTGCGAGTGTGACTTTCTCCTTGGCGAAATCAATCTTCTGCCATTCTGAAACGGCAGGACCGTGAATAAATCCGCCATGCATTTGCATATCGGCGATCATGGTGAACCGCGCAACCTTTCCGGGTTCAGTGAGCCCGGCTTCCAATTCTTCAATGGCAGGATGGCAACTCGCGATTGCGCCAACAATCTCCTCGCGTGTATAGGGAGTTGTGCGCGGCGGTAAATCTTTCCCGATCAAGAACGAAATCTCCGCTTCAAGGCCGCGCCAACGATGGCGACGATCGCCAAGTAGAGTGCCGGAGTCAGCAATCCAGGCCGAGATCATGGGCCCAAACAGAGGCACGGCATCTGGCGCGGGCGCTCCCACCTTCCATGCAGTTGTGCCTTCCGGTTGAAGGGCATGAGCCATGGTGTCCGCGACAAAGTAGGCTTCTTCAAGTGAGGCCGGCTGAAGAGAGGCGGGAAGATCAGCAATTGGCGTAGCCGTGCGGCGAGCTTCAAGAAAAAGCTCAGCGGCAGAATGCAGGTCGGTTTTACGAGCGTCTGAAATCATGCTTCCCAGTGTGCATCAACGCCCGGCGTTTTGTCTTCCCGCGAGCAAATCCCTGGCCGCGACCCCTCGGATGGATGCGTCGAGCAACTCAACCATATGAAATGTGGGCATCTCCTTGAGTCCGCGACGGCGGAGGCCACTCATCAATTGCAGCAGGCAGCCGGGGTTCGCCGAAAGCACGGCTTCCGCTCCAGTGGCCAGTAGATTCTCAACTTTGCGGTCGCCAAGCTGATTCGCCGTGTCTGGTTGCAGAAGATTGTAGACACCAGCGGAACCACAGCAAAGCGATCCTTCGGGAATCTCGGCTACATCAAGCTCCGGAATACCGCCCAGCAGTTTGCGCGGTTGCGCGTGAACACCTTGCGCATGCTGGAGGTGACAGGCATCGTGATAGGCGACGCGCAGCTTTAATGGATGGCGAGGTGAGCGCGGCTCCAAATCGCAGAGCACTTCGGAAATGTCTTTGCACTTTGCCGAGAATGCCGTGGCGCGGGCATGCCAATCCGGATCGTCGCGAAGCAAATGCCCGTATTCCTTCATGGTGGACCCGCATCCGGCGGAGTTGATGACAACCGTATCGACCTCGGCGGCCTCGAACGCAGCAATCATCTTCTTCGCGAGGGCGATGGCCTCGTCTTCCAGTCCGGAGTGAACCATGAGCGCTCCGCAACAACCCTGTCCGCGCGGGACGAGCACCTCGCATCCTTCCGCCGCAAGCACACGCGCTGTGGCCGCGTTGACGTGCGCAAAGAAGACCTGCTGCACGCATCCGCTCAAAAGGCCTACCCGCTTGCGTTGTACGCCTTCAGGCCGTATGACGGGTGGCAATTTGTGGCGGTCTGACGGTACATCAGGCAACAACGACTCCATTGCTCGAAGACGTTTTGGCAGGAGTTTCGAAATTCCGACGGACCGCACGAGCGAGCGCAATCCACTTTTCTGATACATGAGGAGTGGGAACGATAGCAGGCGCAAGCGAGCCGGATGGGGGAAGGTAGCAAAAATCAGTTCTCGGAAGATGTTTTCGCCCACGCTGCGCGGCAAGTTGCGCTCGATCTGCGCGCGCACAGGCTCAATGAGCTTGTTGTATTCGACACCTGATGGACAGGCAGTCATGCAAGCCATGCAGCCCAGGCAGCGATCCATGTGTTGCCGGAAGCGATTATCGAGAGGCGCCTCGCCTTCAGCGGCCTTCTTGATCATGTAAATGCGGCCGCGCGGCGAGTCCATCTCCTCGCCCCACAGCACGTACGTGGGGCACGCCGGCAGGCAGAAGCCGCAGTGAACGCAGTCGTCGATGTCTTCCTTCTCTGGCGGGTGATGTGCGTCAAAGCTGGAGGGTTGCTGCGTCTTAATTTCGATCGTGTGCGGCATAGGCGTCAGATGTTTCCCACAAAACGGCCCGGATTGAGAGTGCGGTTGGGGTCAAAGCGGCGTTTGATTTCACGCATCAGGGCCAAGGCGTTTGAATCACAACCCCAGACGTCGAGCCCTGCTCGAATCGACTCTGGAATTCGCAACGCAATCACACTGCCGCCGGAAGTACGCAGTCTGGAGCGAAGTTGATCCAGAAGCCGCGGCACAGCATCGGCGGGAATATTCAGCGACACGGTCATTAATCCCGTGGCCTGCGCCGTGAGGTCAAATTCGAATTCCTGCTTCGCGGCCAGATGCTGCAACTCGGAACTCACGGAACATATATCACTCGACAGCATCGAGGCTTTCAGGATCACTCTGTCTTCATGGTCGAAGAGTCGCTGGCGGGCCTGCCAGACTTCGTTCACTGAATCGCTCAATTCAATCTGGCCAAGGATCTTTCTGAGGCGCGCTGCTTGTTCGTCGAAGGCCTCGGGGCGCGTTGCAATGCGCACATCGAGCGCGGATTGCAGTTTGCCAGCGCGCAGCTGAATTGAAGAGGGAGTCATCTGCGAATCGAGCAGAATCCGTAATGGCTCAGCAAACTGCAATGCGTCAGGCGCAGTCGCTGTCCAGGTGCGCGCATCCGTTTCAGCCGGGTGCAAACGGAAGTTGACCTCGGTAATGACGCCCAGCGTGCCAAAGCTGCCTGTCATGAGCTTGTGGAGATCGTAACCGGCCACATTTTTCACAACTTTGCCGCCTGTTTTGGCGATCGTTCCGTCGGGCAACACGATGGTCATTCCGATAATGAGATCGCGCAGGCCACCGTACTTGAGCCTGAGGGCACCACTATCGTTTGTAGCGACTATGCCCCCGACGGTTGCCCGCTCGGGCCAGAGCGGATCAAGCGCCACCATTTGTCCGTGTTGCGCGAGTTCCGCTTGCATGGAGGCCCAGGTGCATCCGGCTTCGACAGTGCAGGTCATGTCCTGCCATGGATGCTCGCGGAGGCTGTTCCTTCGATTCAAACTTAGCCGAATGCCCGGTGCTACTGGATTGCCCCAGCCTGCCTTTGTCCCGCTGCCGAAAGGCGTGACGGAAATGGCGTTGGCATCGGCGAATCGGAGGATCTGGGAAATCTGGGCGGCATCAAGAGGCGCAACGGATACTGTCTCTCCGGCAACCTCTGTATGCGCCTCGCCTGCGATGTTAGCCAGTTGAGCCGCACATTCCTGTGCTGTGATTGCAGTCGTCGAAGTCATCAGAAGATCTCCGCGATGCCGGCCGTCTCAAGCGGGTGCGGGGTGTAAGGGCCAGGAATCTCCGCTGCACACAGTCGCGTTCGTGGAAACACCTTGTCGGGGTTGGCGATGTTTTCCGGATCAAAAGCGCAGCGAACCAATTGCATGGTTGCGAGGTCGGGCTCAGAGAACATGTAGCCGAGGGCCTCCTGCTTCTCTTTGCCAACGCCGTGCTCGCCGGTAATGGAGCCTCCATTATCCACGCAAAGATGCAGAATTCGATAGGAGAGATCGAGCGCCAATTCTTCCTGGCCGGCGATGGCGCGATCGTAAAGAACCAGGGGATGAAGATTTCCGTCGCCTGCATGAAAGACGTTGGCCACGCGCAGACCGGCCGCTGACGCCATGCGGTCAATCTCGCTAAGCACGCTCGGCAGTGCGGTTCGCGGAATCACTCCGTCCTGCACAATGTAGTTCGGCGAAATGCGTCCCATTGCGGCGAAGGCAGCCTTGCGGCCTTTCCAAACGAGCGCGCGCTCCTGGTCCGATTGCGCCACCCGCACCTGTTGCGCGCCGTTTTTGCTGCAAATGGCGCGTGCTTCGCTCATCAGGGCCTCAACTTCGCTCGATGGGCCATCCAATTCCACCAGCAACAGTCCACCGCACACGGGATAGTTTGCGTGGACAGCCGCTTCGGCTGCTTCGATGGCAAGCGCGTCCATAATCTCGAGGGCGGAAGGCAACATTCCCGCAGCAATAATGTCGCTGACGGTTTGGCCTGCGGCGTGGGGCGAATCGAATGCCGCCAACAGCGTCTGCACCACCTCAGGCCGCTTGACGATGCGGAGTATCACCTTGGTGGCAACGCCCAACGTTCCTTCCGACCCGACGAAGACCCCGGTGAGATCGTAACCGGGCGCGTCCAACGTGGGAGAGCCGAGTTGCACAATTTCGCCGTTGGGCAACACCACTTCAAGCCCCAAAGTGTGGGTTACGGTAAATCCATATTTCAGGCAGTGCGCTCCGCCCGAGTTCTCGGCCACGTTGCCGCCGATGGTGCACACCGATTGCGATGACGGATCGGGTGCGTAGAAGTATCCCTGAGGCGCCACTCGCGCGGTCACATGCGCGTTGATGACTCCCGGCTCAACCACAACATACCGGTTGGCAATGTCCACTTCGAGAATCCGGTTCATGCGGGCCAGGCTGATGACAACGCCGCCCGCGGCCGGCAGTGCGCCGCCACTCAGGCCGGTTCCAGCGCCACGGCTTACAAAAGGGATCTTGTGCCGTGCGCAAACGCGGACGACTGCCTGGACCTGAGCGGCGCTTCGAGGCAAGACCACAGCTCCGGGAAGGACGCGGAAATTGGTCAGTCCGTCGCACTCATACGTTTGCAACTGGCTCTCGCCGGTAATGAGACCGTCGGCGCCGACAGCCGAGCGCAGCTCGTCAATATGGCTTTGGGGAAGCATTGTCGAAAACAGCTTACTTGATCGAGCCAACAACTGGCTTCATTGAATCGGTATGTGAGACAAGGTCGGCCCAAGGCTTGTGAATGACGGCATGGAGCGACAAAATCTGCGGACGCGACGCGGGTGTTTCTTAGGATTTGTGTAACGAATGAGTGGAATCGACGTGGGCGTTAGAGGCTGCGGAAAAAGGCCTGAATTTGACTTCTGTGTGAAGTGGAGTTTTGCAGGGGCTCAAGCCCACGTTTATTTTGCGATATTTGCGGCCCGACTTAAGTCGTGCCCTTGTTACAAAGCCTTGAGGTTTTGTGCCAAGACCGGGTTTTTCCGCAGCATGCTTAGCCCCTGTTCTTTTGCCTGGAATCGCCAGCGAAGGATTACTAAGGTACCAATGCTTACACGTCTTAGGCTGCTTGCCTGGAGGCCTATGGCTCGCGGGGAAGGACTGGGTTAAGCGAGCTCGTCTTCAATGAAGTTGAGTCACCTGTAAGGCATTGATAAAGAAAGGGTAACTTGCGACCATGGGGAGCTCGTCTCTGGGCGTAAACCGGGGCTCGGAAACAGTCTGGATGGGCGAGCAAATCAGTGCGGATTCGCTCGATCGCAGCCCTTGAAGGCTGCTTTAATTCAGCTTGCCGAGACGGTGATACCCATCACTGCCTGCCCCTGTTGCAAAGCGCAGAATAACGCGGGCTTTGAGGAATATTCACAAGGCTTTGAAATCGGGCCTCGAGCGGGAAAGGGATCAAATTGGCAGGCGATTGAAGATGTCCTGGAGCGAGGATTACCGGAGCAAATGCGTCAGCGCCTCAAGGGCCTTGGAAGCAGTTCATTCCGGAGATCGGGTTTGGATTCAGTCTGGGTGCGGAACACCATCTGTACTTGTCAATGAACTGGTGGCAATCGCTTCCCGTGTGCGCGACGTTGAAGTCGTTCACATGATGACGCTGGGCAGCGCGGACTATACACGGCCTGAATTTGAAGGGCATTTTCGCCACCGCGGGCTGTTTCTGGGCGCGAACGTGCGCGAAGCGATCGCAGCTGGCCGTGCCGACTATACGCCCATCTTTCTAAGTGAAATTGAAAGCCTGTTTGAGAGCGGCGCTCTGCCGCTCGACGTAGTGCTGATGCAGGTTTCGCCGCCTGATGCACACGGCTTCGTCAGCCTGGGCACGACGGTGGATTGCACGCTGACGGCAGCACGCACTGCCAAGACCGTGATTGCGGAAGTAAACCGGCGGATGCCGCGCACACATGGGGACACCTTCATCCATGTGAGCCGGATCTCTGCGTTCGTGGAGACGTCACGGGCCCTGCTGGAACTGCACGCCGAGCCCTGCACCGAAGTGCACTTGCGTGTCGCGCGCAATGTAGCCTCTCTGATTCCGGATGGGGCAACGCTGCAGACTGGCATCGGAGGCATCTCTGAGGCGGTGCTCAGGTGTCTCGGTGACAAACGGGACCTGGGCATTCACACGGAAATGTGCCCTGACGGTGTCGTGGATCTGATTGAGTCGGGCGTCTTGAACGGCGAGCGGAAATCATTGCATCGGGGCAAGTCGGTGGTGGCCTTCGTTCTGGGGACGCAGCGACTGTTTGACTGCATTCATGAGAACCCGAGCTTCGAGTTCAGGCCCATCAGCTATACCAACGACCCCTTTGTGGTTGCGCAAAATGACAGAATGGTCGCCATTAACTCGGCACTGCAAATAGACCTGACAGGGCAGGTATGCGCCGACTCGCTGGGAACCAGGCCCTATAGCGGATTCGGTGGTCAATTGGACTTTATTCGGGGGGCCGCGCGATCGAAAGGCGGAGTGCCCATTATTGCGCTACCGTCAACGGCGATGCACGGAGACGTGTCGCGGATCGTGCCGGTGCTGGAACCGGGAGCAGGCGTGGTCACGTCGCGCGCGGATGTGCACTATGTTGTGACCGAGCATGGCATCGCTTACCTGCATGGCAAGTCCCTGCGCGAGCGGGCAAAGGCATTGATAGCTATTGCGGATTCACATTTTCAACAGGAGCTGGAAGATTTTGCGGTGCGGGCCCATTATCTGGAACGCGAAAAGACGGCTGGTGCCTTGGCATAGAAGACGGCTCGCCGGACGGGAGCAACACATGGTGGATGAGGCAAAACGCGATCGAGGGCTGTTGCAGATCGACGTGGATGAGTGCAAGGGCTGTGGACTGTGTATCGAAGCGTGTCCGCCCAAGGTGATCGGCATGAGCGATGGCTTGAATCACTACGGCTATCGCACGGCAGTGTACGCGGGAACGGGATGTACCGGGTGCGGAATCTGCTTTATGGCCTGCCCCGAGCCTGGCGCGATTACGGTGCTGCTGGCGACGAAGCAAAAACCAGGCGGGTTAGCGGGCAGTGCATTGAGACCAGGGGGAGCGACCACATGCGCAAGCAACTGATGAAAGGCAACGAAGCCATAGTCAAGAGCGCAATTCTCTCAGGATGCCGTGCCTTTTATGGATACCCCATCACCCCGGCAAGCGAGATCGCGGAAACTGCGGCCAGGTATATGTCGCATACAGGCGGTATCTACCTGCAAGCCGAAAGCGAAGTAGCGGCTATAAACATGCTCTACGGTGCATCGTCGGCTGGCGTGCGGTCGATGACCGCGTCCAGCGGCCCGGGAATCAGCCTGATGCAGGAAGGCATCAGCAACATGGCGGGCGCGGAGCTGCCCTGCGTGATTGC
>PLST01000177.1:0-3530 GCA_003164255.1 Acidobacteriaceae bacterium
TTTTCGATGCCGCGCATCATCATGCAGAGGTGGCGCGCTTCAATGACGACGCCTACGCCCTGGGGCGCGATGGCTTCCTGAATTGAGTCGGCGATCTGGCGGGTGAGGCGCTCCTGCACTTGGAGGCGGCGCGCAAAGACTTCGACGAGACGGGGAATCTTGCTGAGGCCGATGACCTTGCCCTTGGGAATGTAGGCGACGTGGACTTTGCCGAAAAATGGCAGCATGTGGTGTTCGCAGAGCGAGAACATTTCGATGTCCTTGACGATGACCATCTCGTCGTAGTCGACATCGAACATGGCTCCGCGGAGGATGGCGGCTGGATCTTCGCTGTAGCCCTTGGTGAGGAAGGCCATCGACTTTTCAACGCGCGCGGGCGTGGCGGCGAGGCCGTCGCGGGACGGGTCTTCGCCAAGGCGCGAGAGAATTTCGCGGTACATTTCCTGGGTGCTGAAGCCGGCAAGACTCTCGTCGGGTTCGACTGCTCTGCGAATCGACTTGGTGACTGCAATCGGCTGTGCCATTTTCTGTTTTTCCTCTCTTGGGATTCTTCAAGTGCGGCTGATGCGGGCTGCCGGCGAAGAAGGCCCGGGCCTGAAGGCCGGAAATTTTATCGCCACTTATGCGGGGGTTAAAACCCCCGCCTCCCTCCGGTGAATTGGACGCCTTCTTTGAAGCACTGAAAGAAGTTGTTCTCGGTTTCCTCGACGCGGACATATTCGAGTTGGCCGGAGGGGATGGAGTTCTGGAGCAGCTCCAAAATGGCCCTGCATAGATTCTCTGTTGTCGGGACGCAATTGGCAAAGAGGGGATCGAGATTGAGGTTGGTGTGATCGAAGCGATCGACTACCTTTTTTTGCATTACTTCATCGAGTGCGACCAGATCGACGACCATGCCGGTGACGGGCGAGACGGGGCCGGCGACGAGGACTTCGACAATGTAGTTGTGTCCGTGGCCGTGGGGGTTGTTGCACTTACCGTAGGCGGCCAGGTTCTGGGCGGGGGTAAGCGCGTCGGCGTGGAGGCGATGGCTGGCCGAGAACATGGATCGGCGACCGAAATAGGCTTTGGTCACTTGCCGCCTCTATATTCAGCGAAAATTTCGGGGGTTTCGTAGATGCGCACACAGGTTAGGCGGGCGCCGTGGGATGCTTCGATGGCCGGCTGAAGACGCTCCCAGGCGGAGATGGCCATGTTCTCGGTGGTGGGCACTCTTTTGGAGGCGGCGAACTCCGGGACTTCGAGATTGAGGTGACGATGGTCCCAGGCTGCGAGGACTNNTTGTGGCCGTGGCCATTGCGGTTGCTGCAGCGGCCGAAGACCTGCTGGTTCTTCTCGGGGGTCCAGCTTTCGTTCCAGTAGTAGTGGGAGGCTGAGAAGGTGGCCCGGCGGGTTAGGTAGATCATTTCGGCCTCTTTTTGTTGAGATGCGTTTGGGTGGGTGTTGGCTTCAACGAAATGGTGGTTGTTGCGTGAATGAGGGGCTGCGTCGGGAGCTCTTGATTCCTGCGAAAGGAAGGTCTTTGCGCCGTCCCTACGGGACTCCGTGCTGTGTTCGTAGAATACCGTTTCCCCACGAGTTCACCCCGCGGACTAAGACCTGTCCCTTCACCCCAGCGAACAAAAATCGTTCGTTGGGGACCCCGACGAAGCGCGGGGCTAATATGCTCTGCGCCTACGGCGCGGTTGTATGGGGATTGCTTCTGCGGTGCTCAATCAAGCCTGCTTCTGTTGGTTGGATGCGATCCCCGGTCCCCAAATGCGAGGGACCGGGGGCACCCGCTTCATTTGAGACACGGTGTGTTGGTCAGGTTTTGTAGCTTCTTCCCTTCCAGGTTACCTGCTTGAGGATGCGGTGCTGAAACCAACTGCGGTAGAGGAGGACGACGAACAAGGGCAGGCCGAGGGGCGTGAGAGCGCAGTCAATGAAGGGAAAGTTTGACTTGGCGACGCGGGCGTAAAAGCGGACGAGGTTTCTGATCCAGAGGACGGCGAGGACCCAACCTGCGCCGAGCCACTCGAGCGAGTGAGCGCCGAGGCGCGCGTTCCAGAGTTCGATGGCGAGGATGGGCAGGAGGAACAGCAGGACAATATCGAGAGCGCGCCAGAGAGCGAGGGCGAGGGTGTTGTCAAAGAGCAAGGCAAGATTCTTGGTCCAGCCTTCGATCATGGCCGCGGTGGTGCGGTACATGCGGGTTGCGACGGCATCGTCAGCATAACGAAAGCGCAGGCCGATGCGGCGGCGTTTGGCAAGATAGGCGAGCTCGACATCTTCAAGCACCTTGTCGGCCACGCTGGCATGTCCACCGATGCGCCGATAGGCTTCACGCTCGATGAGAAGAAACTGGCCGTTGGCAGCGGCGATGCGCGTGTTGGGGTCAGAGACCTTGGCGGGCGGATAGGCCAGGGCAAGCTCGCAGAAGACCAGGGGCATGAGCGAACGCTGAAGGAGGCCAGTGACGATCTGGCGCGGCGAATAGCTCAACATGCCGGCTTTGTGGCGCTCGGCCTCATGCATGGCGCGGCGCAGGTTTCCCGGCTCGTGGATGGTGTCAGCGTCAGTGAAGAGGAGCCAGCGGCCGCGCGCATGACGGGCCGCAGTCAGGATGGCGTTGGCCTTTCCGGTCGATACTGGTTGCGAATGGTTTGGCTCGGGCCTGGCTGCTTCGAGGACGGTGACACCGGCGAAGCTGCGGGCGATTTCGGCGGTGCGGTCGCTGGAGTTGTCGTCGACTACGATCAGTTCCCAGTCTTTTGTGAGCTCAAAGATTGATTCGGATTGGCTGACGAGTGACTGGAGGCAGGCTCCGAGGCAATCCTCTTCGTCGCGGGCTGGGATGATGACGGTGAGCTCGATGAGGGGTTCTGGCTCAGGCTGCGCAAAGACGGTTCCGGCGATCGTTTTTCCAGCCCAATCGCGCCAGTCGACTGGAGCTGAGCCGGGCTCGGTGTCGTCGGAAAGTCCGAGGACGGGCTTGAAGCTGGATGCCGTTGTTGATGGTTCGCGACCGGCGTCGTCGTTGCTCATTGGCCTGTGCCCTTCCTTTTGGAGCCTGTCGCTCCGTATTATAAGTATGTGCGGCTCCCTCGTTTCGTTTCCCTTCTTTTAGTGCTCCCGCTGGCCCTTGCCGTGGCCTGCAACCGCGGCGCTCATCCTGAGCAGGCAGGCAAGATTGCGCCCGATTTCACGGTGACGGACGGCACGAGCACGGTGCACCTAGCCAGCTACCGCGGGCAGGTGGTTCTGTTGAATTTTTGGGCGTCCTGGTGCCAGCCGTGCGTGGTGGAGCTGCCGTCGCTGCTGGAACTGCATCACGAACAACCGAACCTGGTGATCCTGGCGGTGAGCATTGACGAGGATCCGGATGCGTACGCGAACTTTATAGCGCGGCGGCACGTGGACCTGATTACAGTGCGCGACCCATCGCAGTCGGCGGCCAAGCTGTTCAATACCGATATGTGGCCGGAGACGTACCTGATCGATCGCAACGGTGTGATCCGGAGCAAGTACATTGGCCCGCAGGACTGGAG
>PLST01000177.1:3549-4702 GCA_003164255.1 Acidobacteriaceae bacterium
AGAGTTATAGGGACCGGGGCCACTCGGCTGTTTTGCTATGATTGATGCATGACCACCGTAGATATTCTTTATCGCTACGCGACAGCGCCTACGGAAGCTGTGGCCGCGGCCCTGGCCGGCACACGCGACGTTTACGGAGTGCGGCGGATCTCGATTGACAGCGCTGCGAAGACACTGCTGGTGGAGTACGACGCAACCCGGCTGAACGCCGCGACGGTGACACGGTTGATACGGCTGACGGGCCTCGAGATTGCGGAGGAGTTGCCGCTGATCGCCGCGCCCCAACAGCCAGCACCCGCTGCGTGACGGTTTGATTGCGCCTGGGTTGAAACCCTGATAATCTGTGTAAGGTTTCGCGTTGGGGTTCCGCATGGGACCCGACTTGTGCGCCCGTAGCTCAGCTGGATAGAGCGACTGACTACGAATCAGTAGGTCGGGAGTTCGAATCTCTCCGGGCGCACCACTTAAAACCAAGAAAAACAAGAGTTTAGGGGCCATCTGAGGAAAAAGCTCAGATGGCCTTTTTCAATCTGGTGCCTGTTTTGGTGCATGTTTTTGGCCTCACAGGCACTGGAAAGCATCCCCGTCATCATGGTGTATATTCCTTCTTAATTGATGTTTGGTTCTTGTCAGCAAGAAGTCACGCCCCACCGAGGAGAGATGAAGAAGGAAGCGAAGCCAGTCAGGGGTTTGTTTGAGAGACCGGCCCGGTCAGGGGTCTGGTGGATTAACTACTACNNCTGTCGACGATGGCTGTGAGTCACGCAGAGACGCACCTGAAAACGGTGCATGATTACAAGGCGAAGGACTCGGCACTGCGAGAGCCGTTCGGCAAACGGCCAGCGGCAGAGGTCACACCGCAGGAGATTGACAAGTTCCTTACGAAACACTGCAAGACCAATGCAACCGCCAACAGATACCGAGCGTATATCTCACTGGCCTACCGGCTGGGGATGGAGAACGGCAAGGTAAGCGTCAACCCGGCGCGCCTGGTGCGGATGAGGACGGAGAACAACGCAAGGCAGCGGTTCTTGAGCCGGGATGAATACAAGACGCTGCTTGGAATCATCCAGCGGGACAACCCTGATCAAGTACCAGCGTTCATCACCAGCGTGTACACCGGCATGCGATGGGGAGAACAGTTCTCGCTGAC
>PLST01000386.1:0-2817 GCA_003164255.1 Acidobacteriaceae bacterium
TCCATCTTCGAGCTCTCTCGCGCGCCGACGGCGTTCTTCTTGTTCGCGGTGTAGATAAGGCCGTTGTCGCGGTTCGAGTTGTCGGCGTCAAATGCTGGCTGGTCTCCAGGCCCCGTGAACAGTCGGTAAATGACCGAGCAGAAGGCATCGTTATTATTCATGGGCGGCAGGCCAAGCAGGACCTCGATGGTGCGCAGCGTGCTTACAGTCGAGTAGAACCGGCTGTCGACAAAGGGACCGCCGTCACTCGCGCGCGGAGAATACTTGCTGATGACGAGTCCGATGCTGCGATGCGCATCTACGTGGTCGGCACCGGCCTGGGCATCGTCTTCCAGGACGAAAAACGCAGTGTCATCCCAGAAGGGCGAGTGCGAAATCGCTTCGACTGCGCGACCGACCGCGAGGTCGTTGTCGGCCACTGAAGACTTGGGTGTAGGCCCGCCCGGCCTGGTTCCCGCTGTGTGATCGTTGGGGAGGCGCAGCATCACGAAATTAGGCATGCTGTCTTTGCCCTGCTTCCGTTCTGCAATCCAATCCTTCAAATGCCTCTCGAAGACGGCAAACCGAACCTGGTCTGGAACGAGGAGATTGAAGTCCGGATATTCAGGGGCGAAGTGACCCTCCAACTCGGGCTTGGTGGCAATGTTCGTAGCTATAAGCGGAATCGCCCATGGCCACTTGTTGACGCCGCCACCCCATTCGGCCGGCATCGGTTCGCCCGGTGCGATCGCCTTGTGCGCACAACTCCGGCCCTCAAGCATCGGCCCGAGTTGCGGGTTCGCGGTCTGGGCCTCGTCGCAGAAGGTAGTGGAGATGAACTCGGCGAAGTGATAGTAAGTTTTGCCATGAGAAGCGAGGTCTCCCCAGAGATACCCGCTGCGCGGCTCGTTGATGTCAGGGATCTTTTGGAGCAGAGGATAGCCGTCGGCTACGACACCTTCGTAATCGTAGGTGCGCTGCGAGCCCCGATAGGATTGCTGCCAGGTCTTTTCCAGGTAGTCCGATCCAATGGCCGCAGTCGACCATACATGACCGTCACCCGACACCTCGCCCGAGTCAAAGAAGTTGTCGAGTACGCCGAATTGGAGAGCCAATCTGTGCAGGTTGGGCGTAATCGATGAGCCAAACATCGTAAGGCGTGGGTCGCCGTTACCAACTGGCTTTCCGTCTTTGCTCAAGTCGCCAAAAATCTGATCGTATGTTCGGTTTTCTTTGATGATATAAATCACGTGCTTAATGCGGCCCTGCGCGCCACCTGCAAAAGTAATCTGTTCCTGTGCCGCCTTCATCCGGTTCGAATCGATGACCACCTTCGTCCATTCCGCCAGGTTCGTTTCGATGTCTGCCTGGTCGAGGGTGGCTAGTGAACCGTAGAGAAGAGTGGCGATGTAAGCGTTGCTCCTGGCGGGCCCGCCAGACTTCATCGAGTCAACCGGGCGCTGGGGGAAGTTGTTGGGCCCGGTTCCCTTCCCTTTGTCTGTAGCGATATAGAGCTTTCCGCCGGATGAAGAGGGGATGAAAGACATTGAAATAGGCATCCATTCGGTGGGCACGAATCCGATGGGCTCGACCATTCCAACTTTCGATGCCTTCATGGTTAACTTCCCGGTGTCGATAACCGCAACCGCATTACTGGCTGAGTTTGCGACGTACAGGCGGCTTCCGTCACCATTGACAGCCAGTGCAACGGGCTCGGCACCGAAATAACTCTGCCCAGGGAGCCGCGTGTCAAAGTAGCCCTTCACTGAGAACTGACCTAGTCCGGGACCGGCGCCAACGTTCACGGCAGCCACGGCATCGCGATTCGCAAGGGCCACATAAAGCACCTTTCCGTCAGGTGTGAAATCGAATGCGCATGGATGCGTTCCGGGAGCGATAGGACTCGACGGCTTGAGCAAGGTCAGCTTTCGACCTACCTGTTTGCGCGCTAGATCGAGCTCAACGATTTCTGATGCATTCCAAAGCGCAACAAATGCACGCGCGCCATCTTTTGATACCGCCAATGCAATTGGATAGGTCGAAGGGACGGCGTCGTTCTCAGCGAGATCAAACCGTTTCTCGATTGCGCCAGTCGTAGCATCGATCAAGAGCACATCATCTGACAGATTCTCGACCACAAGAAGTTTCTCAGAGCCCGCGGTACCGACGGCCCCAATCGCCGCCGGATACGGCACTCCTTTGTCTCCATCTGCATCGCCAATCAGTTTCGTTTTTCTCCCTTGGGCAAGTTGCTGCAGGGACAAGGGGATCATTCGTTCAGGCGAAATCTTTCCGTTTGTGAAGCTATAAACGACCACGCCACTGCCGGTGGCATTCTTGCCGTCGCCTATTGGGTCAGTCAGCGATGCCATGCTCGCGAAGATATGTTGACCGTCGCGGCTGAAAGCCAAACCGGAGTAAAGCGTCTGCTTCCCCGTCTTCGCCAACGTGCGATCGTCAGGGAAATCAGAAAGCACGCCTGACTGCGTGTCGAGCACGGCGAGAGACTGCTCATACTTCGACTCAAAGGTCCCGTAGCCGGCATTCACAGTAACCACGTAGCGCCCATCGGGGCTGACGGCCATAGTCATCGGAAGACTGTTCAACTTCTGCGGGTGCCCGGGGATTTCGCCGATCAATTGCTTGCTGGTGGGCAGATCGATGGTTTGCGAGTCAAGCGCGACCGGTGAAATGAAGAGTGCCACGGTTGAAGCGATAATGAGAAACTTTGCGCGCATTTCGATACCTCGAGGCCTGCTGAATGTCGTCAAAAGAAACCTGTTTTGGCGCAACCTGCGCGAAAGATATTTCCTCAAGACCGGATTGTACATGCGCAAT
>PLST01000386.1:2867-4051 GCA_003164255.1 Acidobacteriaceae bacterium
GTTTATGGATAAATGCCGCGAATCTGCACGGCTTCGGCCACACGACCTATTCCGAGCATGTTTGCGGCGATGCGCATCGGCACATTCCGTTCAAGGTGGATCTTGAGCACATCGCGGAAGGCCGTCTTCATCACGCGCTCCAGACGGTTGTAGATGTCCTGAGCCTCCCAGAACAAGTGCTGTTCATCCTGCACCCATTCAAAGTACGACACCGTGACTCCGCCCGCATTGCACAGGATGTCCGGGATCACGAACGCGCCCTTCTTCTCCAGGATTCTGTCAGCCGCGGGTGTCAGCGGTCCGTTGGCCGCCTCGGCGATGATCCTTGCACGCACCGGCGCAGCATTTTCAGCGTGGAGCGTGTTCTCGAGAGCCGCCGGGATCAGGATGTCGCAGTCCAGAGCCAGCAGGTCAGCCGGTGCCATCTCCTCACTTTCCGGGAACCTCTCCACGTGCCCGCAAAGAGTCTTCATGTGGATCAGTTCCGGAATATTGAGGCCATTGCGGTTGTAGATGCAACCTGTGGAATCGCTGACTGCGATGACTTTGGCGCCAGCTTCATGGAGCAGTTGAGCTGCGATGGATCCGGCGTTGCCAAAACCCTGCACGGCGACGGTGGCGCCCTTCAATGGAACGTGCAGGTGCTCACAGGCGCACTCGATTGTGTAGAAAACGCCTCGGCCTGTGGCTTCATTTCGACCCAGCGATCCGCCCAGGCTGATAGGTTTTCCTGTAACGACGCCGGGAATCGGATAGCCTTTGGTCATGCTGTAGGTATCCATAATCCATGCCATGGTCTGCGAATTGGTATAAACATCGGGCGCGGGTATATCCCGCTCGGGTCCAATCAAAGGGAGAATTGCGCTGGTGTAGCGGCGCGTCATCCGTTCAAGTTCCCCCTGAGACATGTGTTTTGGATCGCAGGTGATTCCGCCCTTTGCTCCACCGAAGGGGATGTTCACAACGGCGCACTTCCACGTCATCCAGGTGGCCAGCGCCTTCACCTCGTCGAGCGATACCTGCGGGTGAAAGCGAATCCCGCCCTTGGCGGGCCCGCGCACCGAGCTATGCTGCACGCGATAGCCCTCGAAGCGGTGAATATGCCCGTCGTCCATGCGGACTGGCACCGTCACCATCAGGATGCGCTCGGGATACTTGATCATCTCCCGCGCATCCGTATTGAG
>PLST01000386.1:4076-5598 GCA_003164255.1 Acidobacteriaceae bacterium
GGGCCACTGCTGTGTTCCGTACACCGGGATCAGCCACTTGCGGTATGCCTGGAGATGTCCGCGCGTTGCATCGAAATACAACTGCTGCAATCGGCGCGTCACAACTCCAATTTCTCCATCCCTCACAGCGCGATGATTCACGCGAACCACGGGGGCAATGCCCACTGCAGTGCCGGTAAGAAACAACTCGTCACAGACGTAGAGTTCGCTGCGATCGATTGGCCGTTCCACAACAGGTATGTTCAGTTCGCGCTGGGCCAATTCCATGATTGAGTCGCGGGTGATTCCTTCAAGCACGTTTTCCGTGATCGGTGGCGTGATCAACGCTCCTTTGCGCACCATAAAAAGGTTGCATGTGGCGCCCTCGGCAACGTGGCCGCTCTCATTCAGGAAGATGGCTTCATCGAACCCGGCGCGCCGTGCTTCGTCACTGGCCAATGCGCTGTTCACATAGGCTCCGCAGATCTTCGCACGCGCCGGAATCGCATTGTCCTCAACGCGCCGCCATGAGCTTATGCACGCATGCAAACCTTTTTCGGCGTGCAGGTAATCGCCATATGGAAGCGCGATCACAGCCCACGCGTCCTGGTCGTCCATGCTCACGCCGATGCGCTCCGCACTCTTATAAGCGATGGGCCTCACATACATATTTGTTCGAAACGCATTGCGACGCATCAGTTCCAGCGTAATTTCGGCCAGTTCCGCGGCTGACGCCGGAATTTCGATGTGCAGAATGCTCCCGTTTTGCTTCCATCGTTCGAAGTGCTCAAGCGGCCGCATGAGGAACAGCTCTTCACTTGCCGCGTCCCAATGCGCCCGCAATCCCTCAAAAACGCCGGTTCCGTAATGGAGTGCGTGCGTTAGGATCCCCACGCGCGCCTCGTGCAGCGGCACATATTGGCCGCCAAAATACACAATGAGGTTTTCGTCAGCGTCAGCTTTCATCTCACGCCTCCTGGCACAATTCCCTGAACAGTTCCCTTCCTCGCGCTAGTGCGCGTTCGTCAAGAGCAAACCACCGAGTGTTCTTCACAAGAAGGCGCAGTGCCTCGTCAATGCTGGCCTGCGGCAATTGCTTCGCGATTTCAAGCAGCGCGCCCAGCATGACCATGTTGCATGCCCGTGGGTCGCCCAGTTCATCCGCAATATGGGTAAACGGGGCCGCAAGCACGCGCACATCATCGCGCATGCAATCTGCGGGGAATGTCTCGCCGTTATAGATGATCCATCCGCCGGGGCGCACACTCTTGTCGAATTTTCTGAGCGAAGGTTCATTCATGGCCACCAGAATGCCGGGGGAGGAGACGAGCGGCGAATCGATCGTCTGATTCGACAAGCGAACGTGGCAGTTCGACGTGCCCGATCGCATCTCCGGTCCATAAGATGGAAGCCATGAAACCTCAAGCCCCGCATCCAATCCGGCTTGCGCCAGCACTTCGCCCAAAAGCAGGACTCCCTGGCCGCCAAAGCCGGCTACCCGCACATGCAAATCGATGGGTGGGACCGGCGTCGTTGGGGCTGT
>PLST01000386.1:5690-6974 GCA_003164255.1 Acidobacteriaceae bacterium
CCAAGCCCAACCCGTTCGATGTAGACAGGCCCCTGCAATGTGGCGAGCAGTTCGCTCACGTGCATCGGATAACCTTCGCTGGCGGTGCTGCGGCCCTTGGGAGTGGTTGTGCTTGTTTGCCCGATGAGAGTTGTAGGTGCCACCTGGCCGCCGGTCATGCTGTAAATGGCGTTATTGACGAAGATCACGGTGATGTTTTCGCCCCGATTGGCTGCGTGCAGAATCTCGGCCGCTCCAATCGCCGAAAGGTCGCCGTCACCCTGATAGCCAATAACGATGCTCTCCGGCCTGCTGCGCTTCATGGCGGTAGCCACAGCCGGAGCGCGACCGTGAGCGGCCTGCACATTGCCTACGTCGAAGTAGTAATAGGTGAAGACCGAACACCCAACCGGGCCGACGAGGATCGTTCTATCTTGAATGCCGAGTTCGTCAATCGCGCAGGCCAGCATTTTATGGACCACACCGTGCCCGCATCCGGGGCAGAAGTGGGTCTGGTGCTGTAGCTCTGGCTTGCGTTCGTAGCTATCGTAGAAAGACTTCGCCTTGCCCCGCACCACCGTATAGTCAGAAACCAGTTCACTCGACATTTGCCATCTGCTCCTCATCGAACTCTCTTGCCGGCCCGGCAGTGCTCGTGCAACGCGCAAGCCCGCGCACCAAGCCAAGCACTTCTTCATGCGAGGGCACATTGCCCCCGGCTCTGCCGAGAAATTCGACTGGCCGAACACCATTCAGCGCCAATCGCACATCTTCAACGAGTTGCCCGTTGCTCATCTCCACAACCACAAAAACCTGCGCACTCTTAGCGATTCGCTGAAATTCAGATTTTGGGAAGGGATAGAGAGTGATTGGCCTGAGAACGCCCACCTTGATACCGTCTGCGCGGGCCTCAGCGGTGACGGCCTTCAAGATGCGGCCGACAATCCCGTAACCAACCAGCACAATTTCAGCATCCTCCACCTGCCACTCTTCGGCACGAGCCTCAAGTTGTTCCGCGCATAGATATTTTTGTTCCAGATTGCGAACGTGCGCCTCAAGATCGTCGATATCCATAAAGAGCGATGTAATCAGGTTGCCGCGAGTAGCTGCCGTTCCCGCCACGGCCCATGCAGGCTGCCTGGGCTCGACAAGTGTTTTAGAAAACTCCACCGGCTCCATCATCTGCCCGATGAATCCATCGGCCATTACCACGACCGGGTTGCGATATCGGTCCGCAAGTTCAAATGCGAGCGTTGTCAGGTCCGCCATCTCTTGCACAGAATGGGGCGCAAGAACGATGGTGCG
>PLST01000498.1 GCA_003164255.1 Acidobacteriaceae bacterium
GTCTCCATCAGAAAATTCTGCCCGTTCTCCTGGCAGTGCTGAGCCACGCGGCGAATTGCGTCGACCACGCCGGGGTATTTTGGATCGGCCGGATCTTCCGGCATAAAGCCGCAGTGGGTCTGGACCTGGGGGATGCCGACTGACTTGGCAAAGTCCGAGGCCTGGCGCAGCGCGTCGATGCGCGCCTCCCGGGTCGCCTCGGGCACCACGCCGATGGTCGATGGGCCACGCAAAAAATCCCATACCAGCGGCTGGGGACCCACCACCTCAACCGTGGTGGCTACAACCTCATATTTGTCCAGCAGTTCCCTGAACTGCCGGGACACCTCCGGCGTGAATTGGCCCAGATAGCCGTCCATCGACAGGAAGCAGTTGCTGAAACCCATGTCGCGGACGCGCTTAACTCGCTCTTCCGGCGCACCATAGGGCGAAATCAACAGGCCCACCTCCATCGGTTTCAAGGGTTTCGACTCGATGGTGGCTATCTGGGCAAGCGCCGCCGGCATCCCCTGGGCAGCGACCGCCGCAGCCGCCGCGCCCATAAACTCTCTGCGATCCATAAATTAGCCTCGCCAGCATTCTCATGTTCGCGGCTTGCCTTTGGCAACCTCTCGCCGCCTGCGGGCATCAGTGCAGACAGAAGACAGGCAAGACTGAGGATCGGGATCTGGTCTGCTACCGACGGCTCCTTGAGCGCGTCCTTACAGTAAGAGTTAGAGATTTACCGAAAGACAACTTGACTTCCAGAGGAAACGGAGACAATATCCTTCCAGACAGACTAGGAAAAAGTTTGCACATCCGGGTTTTTGAGCCCGAGCGAAGCTTTCATTCGATCCTGGCCTCCCCTGGCGAGTCACTTGCCCCGTCGAGTTGATGGCGCGACACTTCATCGCGCGTACGCTTGAACTTCTTTCTTCCCAGTTGCGGCCAGGCACGACAGTTTTCCTGATCGGTCCGCCAGTCCCTATCCCNNNACAACTGTGATCGAGTTGCAACTGGATCACCTTCAGATTCAGTGCGGTCTTACGCCTCACTTCTGGGAAGGGCGTCCGGAGATTCACGATCCTCGCCTCTCCGACTGGCTTGAGTCAAAGAATCTGCACGAGCGGTTCAGCCGCACGGGCGTCCCGCTGGCGATGATTCCGGCGGGAAAGAACGCTTACAAGCTTGCATCCATTACTCGCCGCTCCAGCGCGAAGGCAGTGCTGCCGCATGAACCCATCATGCAGGAACAGACTGCGTAGCGAGAGTATCAGCCGCACGGGAAAGGAGAACGCGATGAAATTGAAGGCCGACAAAAAGCCCGCACAAGCGCAATCCCTTAACCTGCCAAGCGACCACGCCGTAGCGGCGCTCAAGGCGCTGCTGGCGCAGGTCTCCGCCATCAAGCTGCGAGAGGTTCGCATCGAGTGTTCGGCGCCGTCGCGCGAGTTGCTCATCGTGGCCTACGTGGACGTGTACCAGCACAGCCACACGCTGGTGTGCGCGGTGAAGGAAAGCGACGATCCCGAAAATGTGAGTGACGCCCTGGCGGAGTTGCGTTATCGCGCTGCTGAACTCCCGTCGCATGCGACGCCGGTCTTTATTGCGCCGCGCGTTTCGGCCGCGGCCCAGGCGCTCTGCAGCGGAAGCCACGCAGGTTTCCTCGACCTGGAAGGAAACGCACGCCTGCACCTGGATGACGTGTTTATCCGCCAGCGCATGTCGTTTGCGCGCGGCCACGAGCCAATGGCCGCACAACGTGAAGGAGAAGAGTTGGCCGGCGTGGCCTGAAATTGAGAACTGGAGTTCTGTAATCGGGAACTAGAGCGTTGAGTCAGAAGTTCGTTGAACAATTTCGATGGGTCGGAGTAGTTCGAAAGACAGCCCGCAGGGGCTAAAGGGGAAGCGGAAAATGGCATTTGTAGTCGAGCGAGATGAGCAGGGGCTAAAGCCCGACGCTTATTTTGCGGCTTTTGCGGCACGAGTAAACTCGTGCCCTGATACAAACCATTTCGTCAATGGAGTTTTTCCGCAACCTGTAAAGCGCCAGGCCTAATTAGCCTTCTGCGGCACGGCGACCCCGACCCAGTGGGCCCCCGGTACCTTGGCCGTGCCCTTTCAAAACCCGATTTACGCAACCTGCTTCAGAGTTCCAGGATCACCGGCATAATCATCGGCCGGCGGCCTGTCGTCTTCTGGATGAGCCGCTTGAGTTCGGTGCGCACTTTTTCTTTCACGGTGCCGTAGTCGGATTTCTGCTCGGGGCTCAGCTCATCGAGCGTTTTGAGGACCAGTTCGCGCGCCTGGTCGGTAATGTCTGCGCCGCCAAACCCGCGCATTACCACTTCGGGCGACTGTTCCACCTTGCCGGTGCGCTTGTTGATGGCCAGCACGGCCAGCACAATTCCGTCTTCAGACAGGATGCGCCGGTCGCGAATCACGAGGTCTTCGACGACATCGTTGGTCGATCCGGAATCGATCAGAATCCGTCCCGCCGTCACCTTGTCTTTCTTGCGGGCGTCGTTCTTGTCCAGTTCCAGCACGTCGCCGTCCTCAATCACGATGGCGTGCTCGACCGCGCCGGTCTCCATGGCCACGTGGGCATGCTTGCGCAGGTTGCGATAGTCGCCGTGGACAGGGATGAAGTATTTGGGCCGCACCAGGTTGATGAGCA
>PLST01000577.1 GCA_003164255.1 Acidobacteriaceae bacterium
ACAGGCTGCGGAAAAAGTCTTTTTGTTGGTACTTTTTCTCCACAGGGATTTGCATTATTTAAGAGACATGCGTGGAGATGACAACAACCAGACGGCGATATACAGCTATGTGACGATGGCGCAGCGGATTCCGATGGACCATCCGGCGCGGCAGATACGCGCGATGGTCGATAGGGCTCTGGTGCGGATGGACGCGCAGTTTGACGAGTTGTATTCAGCCACGGGGCGTCCATCGATTGCTCCGGAGCGGCTGCTGCGTGCGATGTTGTTGATGGTGTTGTTCTCGATCCGCTCGGAGCGTCAACTGATGGAGCAGATCAACTACAACCTTCTTTTTCGCTGGTTCGTAGGCTTGGAGATGGACGATCCGATTTGGGACGTGACCGTATTCACCAAGAACCGGGAGCGGCTGATTGGCGGCGCGGTGAGCCAGCAGTTGCTTGAGTCGGTGCTGGTGGAGGCGCGGGCGCACGATCTTCTGAGCGAGGAACATTTCGCCGTGGATGGGACATTGATTCAGGCCTGGGCCTCAGCGCGCAGCTTCAAGGATAAGTCCGATCCTCCGGCTCCAGGGGCAGGCTCGGGCTGGGGGGGCGAAGTGCTGTTGCGCGACAAGGTGGAATCGAAGACCGACCCGGATGCGCGCTTATACAAGAAGGCGACGGCGGACAAGTCAGTTCCTTCTTATCAAGGCCACGCGCTGACAGAGAACCGCAACGGATTGGTGGTGGCTGCCGAGGCCAGCCTGGCAGCGGCCGATGCCGAAGCTGAAGCCGGGATCAAGATGCTGGACCGGGTTCTGGGTCCGACGGCCGGTCCAGGAGCCGAGTCGGCGATCACGCTGGGTGCCGATACGGGTTATCAGCAAGAGAGATTCGTCGAAGCGCTGCGCAAACGCAAGGTGGCGCCCCACGTCAGCGAGTATGTGAAGGGCAACCTGCAGAAGAACCGTCTCCGCCCGGAGGAGCGATCCGATGCGCGGGGTGTAATCAGCCAGCGTAAACGCAAGCTCATTGAGCGGGTCTTTGGCTGGGCCAAACTGAGCGCGGGATTGCGCCAGGTCAAGCTGCGAGGCCTGAACAGGGTGGATTGGTTCTACCGGCTCGCCATCACGGCCTATAACCTGGTGCGCATGCGGAGGCTGATTTCGATTCAAGCTGTGGCCGCATAGGGCCGAAGTGTCTCCGCAGGCCGCGAAAACGGCTTGTGAAGGCAAAAGATAAACAGAAATCAGACAGCGGAACACCCTAGGAACGCGCAAAAATACAACACGCAGGTCAAACCAAAACGGAAATCAGACTTTTTCCGCAGCCTGTAAAGCCCAGGTTTCTATTGCGACAATTATGGCGCGTCTAAAGCCGCGCCCTTTCAAAACATTTCGCAATGAGGTTTTTGGGGCAAGCGGAGGATGGACACTGCTTCGCTCGCGGAGGCGTTTGTCTTTTGGTGCTTGTGGAAGGCTTGAGATGGCGATTGGAGTTGGGTTCGGATCGGATCAAGCCAATCGAAGTCGTTTCATCGCTACGCGGGGCAGTGCCGATCCGGATTTTTCGAGGGTCGCTATGCAGACGGCGAGCCAAACTGCCGATCCGGCAACCAGGACGAGCAGATCGGTTCCGCGTGTGTGGAGGAGCAAAGCGACGCTGGGCATGCGGAGCAACAGGCTGTCCACGGCCCACACGGTCGCCCAGGCTGCGGCAGAGCTTGCGGCGGCGGCGAGCAGACAGCGGCCCAGTTCAACAAAATCAAGGCTGGCCAGCGAAACCATGTGGCCCCGATGAAGCAGCATAGCGATAGTTAGAGTCTGCAGGGCTATGCCAACGTCCGATGCGATGGCCAGACCCATGGCGCCCTGCCAATGGAATAACGCGAGATAAATGGGCCAGGAAACCACGGTGACAATGGTTCCTGCTATGGCGGGCGTGACGGTGTTTCCGGCGGCGTAGAAGGCGCGCGCATAGATGGCCTGCGCCGACCAGAGAAACATGGAGATGGAGAAGATGGCGAAGTAGGCAGCGCATTCGCGGGAATCGGCTGCGGTGAAGCGTCCGCCGGTAAAGACGAGGTCAATGGCGGGGCGGCCCAGCGCCACCATGCCTGAGGCCGCAAGGAGGCTGAGGGCGGCGACACGCGAAACTGAATCTGCCACATTGACGGCAAAATCGTAGCGTTTTTCCTGGGTCCAGAGACTTGCAAAGAAGGGCATGGAGGCCGCTCCCGCTGCCTGGGCGAGCATGGCCATAGGAGCGGTGAAGAGTTGCTTGGCATAACTCATCAGCGAGACCGCGCCGCCGATTTTAGAGGCGAAGTGGCCAATGATCCAATTGTCGACGGTGACCAGCGAAACACCAATCATCAAGGGCAAGGACAGCCGGAACCACTCGCGCAATCCTTCGTCGTGCCAGTCCAGGATGACGCGGTAGCGAACGCCAACCCTGCGGGCAAAGTACCAATTGAGGAGGAAGGGGCCGCAGATTGCGCCGGCCACCGTACCCAGAGCAAGGGATGAGACGCCCATGCGCCTGACCAGCAGCATGCCGCCGACAATTGTGCCAAGGCCGTAAATGAGCGGCGCGACGGCTTGCACGCTGAATTGCTTGCGAACCAACAAGACCGCGCCAAAGACGCCTCCGGCAAAAAAGCACAACTGAGCGGGCAGGAGAATGCGCGTGAGCTTGATGCAGAGTGCGGCTTTTTGCGGGTCAAATCCGTTGAACCACCAGTGAACATACCAGGGGGCGAAGATTTCAGCGAGAACGATGGCAGCGCCCAGGACCAGATACATGGTGGTGAGGATGACGGAGAGCGACCGCTCGGCTTCCACATCGCGGCCGGATTCGCGATAGCGCGTGAGGATGGTGACAAATGTGATGGAGGCGGCCCCGCCTACCAGGAAATAGGAAATAGTGTCGGGCAGAACGAACGCGGCGTTGAAGGCATCGGCCGACACTCCGCTGCCAAACAGCAGCATGATGTATTTGACCCTGACAAGGCCGATGATGCGCGAGAGAAACGTGGAGACCATCAACACAACGGTGGCGGAGAAAACCGAATGCGCATGCGAAGGGCGCATCAGGTTAAGTCCACGCGTCCAACGCGAGCGACGAGAGGGATGAGGCTGGGACACGTCTGCCACTGGTGTTGATTTTACCGGG
>PLST01000248.1 GCA_003164255.1 Acidobacteriaceae bacterium
AGCACCTCATCCATCGATTCGACGAAGTGTAACTTCATTGAATTCTTGATGTTATCCGGAAGCTCGGCAATATCCTTCTCGTTCATCCGCGGCAGAATGACCTCAAAGATGCCGGCACGCAGCGCCGCCAGCAGCTTTTCCTTGAGTCCCCCGATAGGCAGCACCTTGCCCCGTAGCGTGATCTCGCCCGTCATGGCGATATCGCGCCGCACCGGGATTTTGGCCAGCGCACTGGCCAGCGCCGTCGCCATGGTGATGCCCGCCGACGGCCCATCCTTCGGAATGGCGCCCTCCGGCACGTGTAAATGGATGTCAACGTTGCGGTAGAACTCGCGGCTTAGCCCGAGAATCTGCGCCTTGCCGCGAATGTAGCTAAGCGCAGCCTGCGCCGACTCCTGCATCACGTCGCCCAGCTGCCCGGTAATCGTGAGTTTGCCCTTTCCATCGAGCACCTGCACCTCGGTGGTTAGGATGCTTCCGCCCACTTCGGTCCAAGCGAGGCCTGTCACGAGTCCAATTTCACTCTTTTCGTGCACTTCTGAGTCTCTAAACTTGGCCACGCCCAGGTACTCATGCACATTCTCCGCCGTGACCTCTTCCCTATGCTTCGCGCCGGCCTTTACCACTTTGCGCGCAACCTTGCGGCATATGTTGCCTATCTCGCGCTCCAGGTTTCTTACCCCGGCTTCGCGCGTGTAGTTGCGGATCACCTCGGTAATTGCATCGTCCTTGAAGATGATGTTCTTCTCGCTCAGGCCCGTCTGCGCGCGCTGCTTTTTAACGAGATATTGCCGCGCGATCTCAAGCTTCTCCTGCTCGGTGTAGCCCTGAAGCCGGAGAACCTCCATGCGATCCTGCAGCGCCGCTGGAATGGTGTGCATCACGTTGGCAGTGGCCACAAAGAGCACCTGCGACAGGTCATAATCCACGTCGAGGTAATGATCCTGGAAGCTGGTGTTCTGTTCCGGATCGAGCACCTCAAGCAGCGCCGATGCCGGATCGCCGCGGAAATCTGAAGAGATCTTGTCCACTTCGTCCAACAGGAACACCGGGTTCTTGGTGCCCGCGCGCTTCATGTGCTGGATGATCTGGCCGGGGAGCGCGCCGATGTATGTACGCCGGTGCCCGCGAATCTCGGCCTCGTCGCGCACGCCGCCCAGGGAAAGCCGAACGAACTTGCGGCCGGTTGCCTTGGCGATCGACATGCCCAGCGACGTTTTGCCAACGCCCGGAGGTCCGGCAAAGCAGAGAATGGAGCCGCGCGGATTCTTGACCAGCTGGCGCACCGCCAGAAACTCGAGAATTCTCTCTTTGATTTTTTCCAGGCCGTAGTGGTCGGTGTTCAGAACTTTCTCAGCGTAGTCAATGGAGCGCGTCTCCTTGGAGCGCTTCTTCCACGGCACGGCGAGCAGCCAGTCAATATAGTTGCGGCTCACGGTCGACTCAGCCGACATGGGCGGCATGGCTTCAAGCTTCTTCAACTCCTGGATCGCCTTGTCGAGCACTTCTTTCGGCATCCCGGCTGCTTCAATCTTCTTGCGCAGCTCGTNNCGCCGCGGCCCAGTTCCTTCTGGATTGCCTTGATCTTCTCGTTGAGGTAGTACTCTTTTTGCGCCCGCTCCATCTGCCGCTTCACGCGCGATTGGATGTTGCGATCCAGATCAAGCTTCTCGATTTCGATATCGAGCACGTCGGCAATGCGCGCGAGCCGAGCCGCCGGATCGAAGATGGCCAGAAGCTCCTGCTTCTCTTCAATGCCGAGCTGCAAGTTGGCGGCGATGGTGTCGCTCAGCTTGGCAGGCTCGTCCATCTTCACCGTGGCGATGATCGTCTCGTAGTTGAGTGACTGCTGCAACTTGACGTACTGCTCAAACAATCCGGTCACGCGCTGCATTAGCTGCTCGGCTGCCGGCGTCATTTCGAACTGCGTCTTGCCGGTGCGCACCGTGGCCACGAAGAAACCGTCGCGGTCATTCACCTCGACCGACTTTGCGCGCTCTACGCCCTCGACCAGAACCTTGATGTTGCCGTCGGGCATCTTCACGCTCTGCACGATGTTGCAGATGGACCCGACCTGAAAGATGTCCTTTGCCTTGGGCTCGTCGATCGAGGCGTCATGCTGCGTTGCCAAGAAAATCTTGCGGTCCGCGCTCAGAGCCTCTTCCAGGGCGCGAACGCTTGACTCCCGGCCCACCACGAACGGAGTCATCATGTAGGGGAAGATCACCATGTCCCGGATGGGCATCATGGGGAGCTTGCGCGTCTCGGCTTTTTCTTTGCTTTGTGTCATTTAGTTCCCTTCGATCTTAGACGCGCCAACCAGGCTCTGGACTCATCTGCGCCCGCAGAGCTCATGTTCGGATTGTATCGCGGAATCCGACAATGGGAGAATCGAACCAAAGTGGAACTCGCCACGCGCGAAAGTTTACCCTCCAGGTACCGGAGCCGCAACAGATCCGGGATAAGTCGGCCATTTATGATGGAGATACAAGGAGATCCCCTTAAATGTCAGACCCTGTAATTCCCCAAAAGAGCCCTTATCCCGTCCAGGTTGACGCAGGCAAGAGTTACTTCTGGTGTGCGTGCGGCAAGAGCGCCAACCAGCCTTTCTGCGACGGCAGCCACAAGGGAGGCGAATTTACGCCCGTAAAGTTTGAGGCCACAGAAACAAAAACGGTCTATTTTTGCGGATGCAAGCACACGGCCAATCCCGTGATGTGCGACGGCACGCACAAGAACCTCTAACGAAATAGACCCTGGAACTCAAGAGCGACACACGGGCGTAAACGCCAAAAAGCCTAAGCGTGCGCAGGCTCTGGGGCTAATCCTCCTGTTACCCTTTGCGAAGGTTGAAGCGCAGTGCAGTCCACTTAGCCGAGACTGAAGCGATCTTTGTGTCCATCAATCCAGCGGAACGAAGCTCGGTGCGAATCCAGTTTTCGTTCAGTGCATGGCCCTTGCCTTTTTGGAAGACCATCCAGATGGGCACGCCTTTCTCGAGTTGCGCTTTCGACGCCTTGAGTGCAGCGCCCAGGGACTCCGGTGTTTCAACGCAGGCGACGATGAGATGGGCGCCGCTTGCGGAGACGCGCATCGCCTCATCGAGCGCGGCCAGCAGAGCGTCGTCAAGAACCGGACCGATGATGCGCACGACCGTCTCGCTGGTAATGCCGAGCTTGCGCGCAAGAGTCGGCGGCGGCGTCTGGAGGGCGACAGCCCATTTCTCCGAGTCCGCTTTTCCAAGATGGAGCCGCATGGATCTGCCGGCCACTTTGAATGTGAGCTGATCGTCGAGCACTTTTATTTTTTCGAGCTCGGCTGTCGGCAACTTGCGGCTGATGCCGCCACTCAGCGTGAGAAGGCCCGGCTCAAGGTGGATCTTCACTTCAACCACCGATCCGTCCAACTCGCATTTGCATCTGGCCTCGCGTCCCATCGGCGCTCTCCTTGGGCCTGCGGTCTGTTTCCCTCACTCGATTGTGGCACCAGATTGAGATTGATTCTAAAAAAAAGAA
>PLST01000106.1 GCA_003164255.1 Acidobacteriaceae bacterium
GGCCTCGCCAAAGCTGATGGAGAGCGCTTCAACGCAGCAGCCGAGAGCCATTATGAGGATTGCTGCAAAGCTTGGCAGACGATGCTGCAAAACGTAGCGAGTCGGGTACTTGCGGACTTGATCGCCGCGGTACAGCCAGTCATGCGGCGATTCCGCGACCATAAGCGATCGGCTGCGCTATTGGATTTTGACGACCTGATCTTTGCTGCTCGTGGGCTGCTCCGTGAGCATGATGAGGTCCGGCGGGCACTTGCCAGCCGCTACGCGTATGTCTTGGTCGATGAATTCCAAGATACCGATCCGCTTCAAGTAGAGATATTTTGGCGCCTATGCGGCGAACCGCCGGCCAGTGAATCTTTGGAGAAGTGGACGGACTTCCGAATTCGACCTGGCGCACTCTTCCTTGTTGGCGATCCGAAACAGGCGATCTATAGGTTCCGTGGCGCCGATGTAATTACCTATGTCCGCGCGCGTGACGCATTTTATGCGCAGGATAACGACAGCGTACTTTCGATCTCAACCAATTTCCGCTCTTGTGCACCCATCCTCACCTACGTGAATGAACGCTTTGAGACGCCGTTGTCNNTGGCTTCACACGCCTTGACCCTTTTCATGGCGATCGAGGCGAGGCCCTCTGCGTGGCCGCTCTCGACGTTGCCGTCGCTGACGAAAACGGAAAAGCTTCGGCCGAGCAGCAACGTGATGGGGAAGCCGAGGCAGTTGCCAATGTGTGCGCACGCCTGATAGGCCGTGAACGGATCATGGATCGAAAACTGGGTGAGATCCGCCTGTGTAGGCCCGGCGACATCGCGCTCCTAGCGCCCACCGGAAGTGATTTGTGGCGTTACGAGGAAGCGCTCGAGCGTCACCGCATTCCTGTTGCCACCCAGGCAGGCAAAGGCCTGTTCCGCCGGCAGGAAATCCAGGACCTGATCGCGCTAACCCGCGTTCTCTCCGACAGGCGCGACACCCTCGCGCTTGGCGCTTTGCTCAGGGGGCCGCTCGTCGGCCTGACGGAAGAAGAGTTGCTCGACATTGTTTGGGCGCTCCCACGCTCCGAAGAGGAACCGAAGTCTTTGCCACACCTTGATCTGGGCGTCGACCTGGAGTCCGTCCGGCATCCCTTGGCCCGAGAGATTCTTGAGAAGTTGCAGGCACTTCGCCGTCGGGCGAACAGCACAACGCCGCATGATCTTCTGTCGCAGGCCGTCGATGTGCTGCGTGTACGTCCGATACTCTTGCAGCGCCATCGCGGGCAGGCTGAGCGCGCACTGGCCAATGTCGATCTCTACATTAGTCTGACCAGGGCCTACGCGGTGCGCGGCCTGCGCGCGTTCGCCGAGGCCATGACTGCGGCTTGGACTGACGAGTCGCGTGCGGTCGAAGGACGCCCGGACGCGCAGGAAGAGGCGGTCGCGCTGTATACGATACACGCCGCCAAAGGCCTGGAGTGGCCGATCGTCGTTCCGGTCAACACCATGACGGCAATCATCGCGCCCGATACTGCCGTCACCGACCGGGAAAGTGATCATTTCTACTGTCCCATCTTCGGCGTTCGGCCGGTCGGTTATGACGAAGTCCGTGACTCCGAAAAAGCAGAACTCGACCGGGAGCGCATCAGGCTCTGGTATGTCGCCGCCACCCGGGCCCGCGAACTCCTCCTTATCCCCCGTCTTGACGCTTCCGCGTCGAAGTCGGCGTGGATCTCCTTGGTTGACCTGTCGCTGGACGATCTCCCTGCACTCGATCTCTCTCATCTCCCGGCCGAAATCGGCCCCACGGATGCATCGCCGGCAAACAGCCAGACGCGGGAAGCCTTCGCACGAGAGGCCGCGGCCATCGCTGACAGACATCGTCGTCTAATCTGGATGGCACCGAGCCGTGATGAAAGCATAGGCAGCCCTGTCATGCAGCCCGAGACGCCTGGGACTATTGTGCCTGAGGAGGATGACGAGCCAGCCGGGGATGGCACTTCTGCAGACGTGCAAGGCGGTCGCGAACGCGGGCAGATAATTCATAAGCTCCTCGAAGAAGTACTGACAGGAGAGACTGAGGGTGATCTGTCGGTTCTTACCGAGCGTGCAGGCGTACTCATCGGTGCGCTTGGTCAGCCGATTGTCGAAGACCCGGCCAAAGGTTTGTCTTCGGTGGAAATCGCAGGCTGTGTCGCGCGCAGTCTGGCTCTGCCCGAGATCGCCGCCCTGCGGCCGACGCTAGTGCCGGAGTTTCCGGTATATGCGTCTGCTCTGGTGGGTGACGTAGAGCAGGCCACCGTAGGTGTCACGGATGCGACAAGCTTCGCGGCAAACGGAAAGCCCCAGGTCGTTATCGACTGGAAGAGCGATGTCGATCCTGCGCCCCAGACCATCGAGCACTATCGCGCACAGGTTCGGAACTATCTTGAGACGATGGGGGTTGAGAATGGCCTGATTGTCCTCGTGACCTCAGGTACTGTGGTGCCGGTCAAGGCTTCAGTCATGGGGATGTTGTCCCACACAATCTAAAAATCTCTCAAATTCGGTTAATTCCATCTGCCTCACACTCCATAACTATTCTGATGAAGAGCGTTGCGGATGGTGCACAGCTAACATTCTACCCTCATGCACAGTTCGCTATACGCCGCACTTCCACAAAGCCTTAATCAATTGGCAAGCTGGTCTCTCCTGCGTCTCGGGCTTGCATTCCTATGCTTCGCCAGACCACAGCTTCCATCGGTTGCGGAGATACCCGTATACTCCTCCCTTCGGAGCAAAGGGAGGATATATCTGACAAAACTGGCGAAATGCTTCATCAAACGAGGCCATTGGCAAGCGATTTGTGTAATTCCCCATGTAGAGCATTGCAATGGCTGGTGAACGAGACAAACCCTGATTGCAATGAACCAAGACGTGTCTGTCGGAAGCTAGATTTTCGTGAATAAAAGCCAGAGATGCATCAATGATTTCGCCAGGTATGTATGTCGGGTCATCAGCATCGATCAAATTCAAGATCAATCGGTTAGGACGCCTTGCAATTAGGTATTCCGGGTGGGTTTTTGACACCGCCCGGCCTGAGTACCCGAGTGCCTGCCGATGATATGGTTCTTTGCAGGCGTGAATTACTGCCCATCCGCTGAAGAAAAGCACATGCGACTCATAGTCCGCCTGCGAGCCAACAAAGAGATTTGGATGAACTTCCAGCATATGTTCTCCTCCGCCAGCCAACTCCACTTTAACGTTCTTTCCAGACACCATTCCAGCCGTAGGCTTTATCGAAGCTCGCTACTCCAGTTCCTCCANNTGGTGTCGTTTGGATGCAAATGCCAGGGTCGCCATGGCGTCGGCGAAGCGTCCATCGTCAGCATAGACCAGGGCATCGTCGAGGATGATCGGAGCATCGACCCCTTCGTCAGCGAGAAGGTCGGCGAAGGCGATACGCGTCATCATAGAGAGTTGCTCACGAGCTCCTACGCTTAGGCATTCGAATGGCTCAGTCACAGTCCCCCGCTGGAGTCCTTCGATCGTCATGTCTGTCCCAAGCTGAATTTGCGAGCCAGGGAGAACTCGGTTCAAGTACGGCTGGACCCGGCGGACCACTGGCTGGAGGAACTGGGTATTGGCCTCCTTCTCAACCTGCACGATCATGTTGTACGCCACGCGGACCGCATTGGCCTCTCGTTCAACAGCTGCCGAGCGAATTTTTGTTGCATTCAAATCGGATTCGATTGCCGCGCACGCTTCACCCAATCCCTTCTGTCCAAGCACGTCAAGAGTTATCCTTAGCTTGTTGATCAAGCGCTCTGCTTCGGAAATCTGTCCTTCAAGCGAAGTCAGGGCAGCTGTCGTCGTCTCGACGCGAAGTGCAATCCCCTCAGGATCCTCGCTCTTGTAC
>PLST01000195.1:0-1759 GCA_003164255.1 Acidobacteriaceae bacterium
GGAGGCCGGTTATTCTGTGCCTTCATCATGTCATCTTTCACGGGCCGACATTTGGGGGGCGATCCAAGAGGCCGCGCTAAACTCTCGCTTGCCAATGTTGCGATGTTTTGAGTGAGGTGCGGATCGCCCATGTAGTGGCCAGCAAAGCGAGGCTCCCGGCGGCCAGCGCCAGCGGAATGTACCAAAAGCCAAGGACCTCGTGCGCGGACGATCCGGGAGGCGGAAACAGGACGCCCGAGGACATGTAGTGCCCGCTGCCGTCGAGCCACACGCCGGTGTGTCCCGGCAAGATCGGCTTCAACAGCGCCGTCAGCACCAGCCCTCCGCCCATGGAGTATCCGAACAATCCAACAAAGAAGACCAGGACACCAAAGACGCCCTTGGTAGCGAGCCTGACCGAGGCGCGCAACAGCAACACNNGCCGGTCCCAGGCGGGCTAGAACACTTTCAATTGAAGCTCCGGATTCTTCGGCCGAATCGCGTACATGCGCGCCGATTTCGCGAACAATCTCTTCCCGTTCGGCGATGGTGAGGGGACCGAGGTGCAAGCGGAGCGCGGTTAGATAGCCTTCGATCTGCATGTCTTGGTTCATTGGAGATTCTCCTGTCTTTCCAGTACCGGTTCAAGAAGGCGGCTGAGGCCGCGAGAGAAACTGGTCCAGGCTTCTGCCATCTGGCGCAAGCGCTGCAGGCCTGCTTCGGTGAGCGAGTAGTACTTACGGGGGTGTCCGGCCTCGGCCTCAACCCACTCGGAGGTGAGCATGCCTTCCATCTTGAGCCGATTCAGGATGGGGTAGATGGTCCCCTCGGCCAGCGCCATGCTGGAGTGGTTCTCAAGAAAACGAATGATTTCAAGGCCGTACAGGCGGCCTTGCCAAAGAGATGCGAGAGCTGCCATCTCCAGGGCGCCTTTCCGCAGTTGGGCCTCCCAGCGGTCGGGCGAGTCGCCATCTGTTGTTTGACCTCGTGGTTTTGCCATAGCAAGATACCTCGTATAGCAATGTATAGTGCTATAACGAATCCTTGTCAAGTTCAATTTTCAGATTTTGTTGTTTGTCTCGCCGAAGTCTCTAGTTCAAATCCCCTCGCCCATCGAGACATACACGCGCAGCCGTTCGAGCTCCACGCGATATGCCTCGCGGTCGGCTTCTTCTGCCGCGAAGGGCTCTACGCAGGGCTCTTCGGCGCCCGAGCCTGCTTCCAGCGCATCCACGCGCGCCGCCAAGGCAATGAGCGCGTCTGACAGCGGATCTTTCACATCGTGGGGATCGGTAATGAGTACCCTGTGTCCATTGCGGTAGATGATGTGCGCAGGGACGCCCACAACCGTGGAGTTGGGCGGCACGTCAGAGAGCACCACTGACCCCGCTCCCACGCGCGAGTTCTCGCCTACGGTGATGTTGCCGAGAACATTGGCGTTGTTGCCGATGAAGACGCCGTCGCAAACGGTCGGATGGCGCTTGCCGTGGCCTTTGCCGGTGCCTCCCAGCGTTACGCCCTGGTACATGGTCACGTCGCTGCCCACAATCGCCGTCTCGCCGATGACCACTCCGGTAGCGTGATCGATAAACAGCCGCCGGCCGAGGAGCGCGCCGGGATGAATATCCACGCCGGTATAAAAACGGCCCACCTGCGAAAGCACACGCGCGGGCAGATAGAGCTTCCATCCCCAAAGCACGTGCGCAATGCGGTGCAGCCACACGGCCCACAGTCCCGGATAGCAGAGTAGCACTTCAAGCCGCGAGCGCGCGGCCGGGTC
>PLST01000195.1:1828-2630 GCA_003164255.1 Acidobacteriaceae bacterium
CATTCTCAGGGCGTGCAGCAACCTTGAGCGCAGCCACCACCGCCGCGCCCGAGCTGATGCCCACAAACAGGCCTTCTTCCTTGGGCAGCCGGCGCGCCATCTCTATGGACTCGTCGTTGGTCACCTGGATCACCTCGTCGATGAGCTTGGTATCGAGAATGCTCGGCACAAAGCCCGCGCCAATGCCCTGGATCTTGTGTGGTCCCGGCTTGCCGCCGGAGAGCACCGGGCTGTCTGTCGGCTCGACAGCAATGGCCTTGAAGCTCGGCTTCTTCGGCTTGATATAGTTTGAAATTCCCGTGATCGTGCCGCCTGTGCCGACGCCAGAAATCAGGATGTCCACCTTGCCGTCGGTGTCGTCCCAGATCTCAGGGCCTGTTGTGGCCAGGTGGATCGCCGGATTCGCAGGATTGTCGAACTGCTGAAGCATGTATCCGTTCGGCGTTTTGGCCAGGATCTCGTTGGCCTTGGCGATCGCGCCCTTCATCCCGTTCGGTCCCGGCGTGAGCACAATCTCGGCTCCAAACGCCAGCAGCGTTACACGACGTTCCAGGCTCATCGTCTCCGGCATGGTCAGGATCAGCTTGTAGCCCTTCACCGCCGCCACAAATGCCAGCGCGATGCCCGTGTTGCCGCTCGTGGGCTCAATCAGCACCGTCTTGCCCGATGATATTTTGCCCGCCTTCTCGGCGGCGTCGATCATGGCAAAACCGATGCGGTCTTTCACACTCGATACGGGATTCTGGCTCTCCAGCTTCACCACTACCGTTCCCGGCAAGCCGGCCGACAGTCGATTCAGTTT
>PLST01000195.1:2651-6403 GCA_003164255.1 Acidobacteriaceae bacterium
CTGCATCTGAGCTCTCACCAGGACGGCGTTAGCGACATCGATGCATAGAAACAGGTTAGACCCGGAGGCTCGGATTGGCAAGCGGCTGAATGTTGTGAATTCGTGGAGTTGGTAAAATGAAAGGAGGGAGTGAGCGCCATGGAGGGAAGAGCGATCGCCAAGCCAACCCAGGCTGAGACGCAGATCTCCGGTTTGCGGCTCTCCGCCGAGGCATTCGAGTGCCTGCGGAGGCTGGCTCGCACCTACGTCTGGTGGAAGACGCCCGATGAAGCAATGCAATTCCCCTCCCGGGTTGCCGCACAGGTAATGAACCTCGGAACTTGGGATGACCTGAATCTTCTTGCAGAAATTGCGGGAGAAGACTATCTGCGCGGAGTGTTGCAGCGATCCGAGGCTGGACAGATGGATGCTCCTTCGTGGAATTACTGGCACTACAGGCTGGGGCTTGCCCAGTACGGAAAAAGGCGAGTGCCGCCGATGCCCGCCAGGGAGTTGAAGTGAACAACTTCAAGCCACATTGGGAAGTTTTGCCGACAGAGCAACTGGAGATTTGGCCGCAGCTCGCAGCCAGCATAAAGATGGGATTTGTCATGTATGGCGGAACGGCGGTGGCACTTCGCCTAGGGCACAGAACTTCTATCGATTTCGATTTTTTTACTGAGAGGCCTCTTGACCGGGAAAATCTCGAATTTGGTTTTCCCTTTCTCCGCCATTCGAGAGTCATTCAGAGCCGGCAAGACACACTAACAGTTCTTGCGCCAGTAAGGACCGCTCACGTGAAGATCTCCTTCTTCGGAGGCATCGACATCGGACGTGTGGGAGTTCCTGACTGCACACCGGATGGAGTTGCGGAGATTGCCTCTCTTCGTGATCTCCTGGCTACCAAGCTAAAAGTGATCCTGCAGAGAATCGAGGCGAAAGACTATCGCGACATAGCCGCGATGCTCCGTACCGACGTAGAGTTGGACGAAGGCCTGGTAGCTGCATCAGCGTTATACGGTTTCAATTTTCAGCCCAGCGAGGCCGTAAAGGCGCTCACCTATTTTGACGGCGGTGACTTGGTAACGCTTCCAGAAGATGACAAAGTCCTGTTGACTCATGCCGCTGCCAATGCGGGCCGTTCGGCTGTCTCTGGCTCGGTATCGCATGTTTTGTCTGCGCAAGCTAGCCAGTCTTGAAATAGAAAACCGTGGGTCGCAGATCGCCTTTACGGTTACAGGCGCAGTACTTTCCCGGTCGTCAGATCACCCCGTGTTCCGCAAGCCCGCCGAGATGCCGCTAATGGTCGCCGCAATGGCCCGGTTCACTGCCGGCGTGTCTTCTCCGGCCCGCTTGCGCCGGAGCATGTCCACTTGGATCAAATGCATGGGGTCAACATACGGATTCCGGAGCTTGATGGAGTGGGCAAGCACCTGGTTGGACTCCAGCACTTCCTTCTGCCGCGTGACGGCAAGAACGGCGCGCACGGTGCGATGGAACTCCGCATCGAACATGTCGTAAATGCGTTCCCGAAGCTTTGCGTCGCCAACCAATTCGGAGTAGAGCCGAGCCGTTGCCAGGTCCACCTTGCCCAACGCCAGCTCCACGTTCCTGATGAGGTCGATGAACAGAGGAAATTCCTTCGCCATGGTCTGCAGGAGTTCGAGCGAGCCGGGCCGCGCCAGGTATTCTTCCATCGCATATCCCACGCCAAACCAGGCAGGCACCAGCAGGCGCGACTGCGTCCATCCAAACACCCAGGGAATAGCACGCAAGTCTGTGAGCTTGGGCGACGAGCTCCGCCGCGAAGGCCGCGAGCCGATTTTGGCGTTCTCAAGCTCACCCACCGGGGTGGACTGCTCAAAGTAGGTGACCACTCCCGGGTCATCGAGTATGTGCTTGCGGTAAAACCCGAACGCCAGCCCTGACAGTTCGTCGAAGGCCGCTTCCCACTCCGGTTTGAGCACACCCGTAAAATGGCCCTCTGGATCGCGCGCATTCGGTCGCGCCAGCGCGTCAAGCGAGGCCGCAATCATCAGCTCGAGATTGCGCTCGGCCAGTACCTCATCAGCGTATTTGAAATTCAGCACTTCACCCTGCTCAGTAATGCGCAACTGCCCGTCGAACGAATCCATGGGCTGGGCAAAAATCGCGCGATGCGTGGGTCCGCCGCCGCGGCCCACCGTGCCGCCGCGACCATGGAAGAGCCGCAACTTGACGCCGGCCTCGCGAGCCACCACGTGAAGGTCACGGTGCGCCCTGAAAATTTCCCAGGTCGAGGTAAGCATGCCGCCATCCTTGTTTGAATCGGAGTAGCCCAGCATGACTTCCTGCCAGTTGTCCCAACTCGCGATCAACTTGCGGTAGTCGGGCCGGTTCCACAACTCGCGGCAAACCGCCGGCGCATTGCGCAGGTCGTCAATCGACTCAAACAACGGCACGGGCATCAAGCCGGGGTCCCCGGCGACGGGTCCTTGTCGCCGGGGTGGAAGACCGGGGTCGCGTCCCGAGCCCTCCACCTTTACGCCTCCCAGTCGCGCCAGCCGAACCACGGCCAGCACATCGTCAACCGTCGAAGCGCCTGAAATCACATACTGGCGAATCGATTCAGGCGAGCAACCTGCCTTGACCTCGGCCACCACGCGGAAGGTTTCGAGTACGCTCTCGGTCGCCTCGGACAGTCCGCTCGGCAAGTTCGGCGCCATGGTGTCGCTGATCGCTTCCTGCAGCGCCGTCTGCAGCACCTGCGCATGTTGCCTGATGTCGAGCGTATGCAGATGCAGCCCGAAGGTGCGCACCCGCAGAATGAGGGGATCAATCAAGGTGCGCGCAATCCGGATACCGCCATTGGCCGCGAGCGACTCCCGCAGCACCTCAAGGTCGCTGAGAAACTCATCCACCGAGGAGTAGGTCGGCAGCACCTGCGCCAGCTTGTCCTGTCCCTTTGAAAGCGTATAGGGCATCACCGGCATTGCGGCTCCGGCAGGGCCCGGTTCCTCAAGCGTCCGGTGCACGCGCGCCTTGACGCAGATAATGAAGCGCCGGTAATACTCAAACTCGTACTGCTCGCCGAATACCTGCGCCTCGGGCGTATGCACCTGCGCTACATAAGCCTTGAGCCGCGCCGTGAGCGCATCGCTCACCGTCCGCTGCTGCGCGCTGGTCGTCAGAAGGTCGATAATCAGGTCAAGTTGTCCCTGGTAATAGAGCAGCAGATGTCCCCGCGCCATCCGGATCGCGTCGCGCGTCACCTCCGGTGTGACAAAGGGATTGCCGTCGCGATCGCCGCCAATCCAGGAGCCGAAGCGGAGCACCTGGGGCAGTGCGTGCGGCTCAATCTCGATCCCGTAGGCAATCTGCAGCGCCTCTGAAATCTCGCGGTACAGTCCCGGCAAAGTCTCAAAGATGGAAACGTCGTAGTAGTCGAGTCCCATCTTGATCTCGTCGTAGACGGTGGGCCGGCGCGAGCGCACTTCGTCGGTCTGCCAGAGGCTGGTAATCTCCGCCAGAACCTGTTCCTCCACGCGCGCCAGATCCTGCTCGGGAATGGGAATGCGGTCAAGTGCGGCAAGAAACTCGCCGATGCGCCGCCGCTTGAACATCACGGTGCGCCGCGCCACCTCAGTGGGGTGCGCCGTAAACACCGGAATAATGAGCACGCGTTTGAGCCAATCGAGCGCCTCGTCCGCGCCAATGCCCACGCGCCGCATCTCGCAGAGCGTGCCGGCCAGCGAACCGCGTTGCCGGCCCGCGCCTCCGCTCAGCTTGAGCGC
>PLST01000195.1:6443-6650 GCA_003164255.1 Acidobacteriaceae bacterium
AACAGCGCTTCGCCAGCCTGCTCGCGCAGCACCTCGCCCAGCAACATGCCGAGCGAGCGAACATCGCGCCGGAGGGGCGCCTCTTTCAGGTCGCCGGTCTGCGCCTCCAACTCCGCCAGGCGCTGCTGCCAGTTTTCAGGATTCCATAAAAGAGCCATCGTCTTTTGATTATGCACGACCGAAATAAGAAGCTCATCAGGGGGCGTT
>PLST01000176.1 GCA_003164255.1 Acidobacteriaceae bacterium
AACCACTTCGTCAATGGAGTTTTTCTGCAACCTGTAAAGCCCACTCGTTTTGCGACTTTTACGGCACGACTGAAGTCGTGCGCTGACACAAAACCTGCGAGTTTTTCTTTAACGAACTTCAGACTCAGGGCACTAGCGCTTTTGGCGCAAAAACCTCGCGTGCAGCCCGACCGGCGGGTTTATCACTAGCGCGCTCCGATAGGCGCCAAAGCTGACAGCCACAGCGACCTCATGTTTTACTGTTCCGGGAGAAAAACCATGGGAGATACCGCAATCAAGAATCCGGGCCGCCGCACGTTTCTGCGCGGGGCCGCCGCAGCAGCAGCCGCAGGCCTCGCGCTCAAGGACGAAAAGCTCTTTGCCGCGCAAGCACCGCCGTTGCCCCCGGTAACCAAGACCTTTGAGCTTTATCCCGCAGAAAAACTCGCGGGCGTATGGCACGAGCTGGAAGCCGCGCCCGCCAACAAGACGGTGGTCAACGGTGGAACCTACACCATCATGTACACCGTGGAAACCAACCACGCCGCCAAGGAATTTGAATACCACGAGGGCCGCGACCACATTCTGCAGATCGTGGAAGGCACCACGATGTACCAGGTGGGTGGCACGCCGAAAGGCGCGCACAGCACCGGCCCCGGCGAGTGGCTCGCACCGGAATCAGAAGGCGCCACCACCTACAACCTCAAGGCGGGCGACCTGCTGCTGATTCCGCGCGGCACCCCTCACAAGCGCACCACTACAGGTACCGTAAAGCTCACACTGGTATCACCGATGGGCGTCAAGGCATAAGCGCGCATGCGGGCGGGGAGGAAACTCCACCCTCAGACNNTCGTCCTGACTCGACGAAATCATCAGGTCGTAGAGATGCGGGCTGCACCAGTTCTTGTCGAACCGCTGATGCAAGTATTTCGCCCGCTCCTCATCCACCGTCCGCAGGCGCTGTGCGATGTCGATTCCGACCGGCAACCGGCTCTTGAGCCGCTTGACGCGCTCGCGCAATGGCGCATACACAAAGACATGGAAGACATCCTTCTTGTTTTCCAGGATGCACTGCGCTCCGCGGCCTACAATCACGCAGTCGCCGCTGTTATACGCTTCCTCAATGATTTTGCGCGTGAGTTCGGTCATGACGTGCGCGTCGAAGATGTCATTTTCTTGAAGCGGCTGGCCCGAAGCCATAGCCACGCCGCGCACGGCTTCCTCGTTGATGCGCCGCAGCCAGGAGTGAACGCGCTCATCGTAAGTGCTCACGACGTGGGAATCGACGTGCGCCCTGCGCGCGATTGCGGCGATGATTTCACCGTCGAGCAACTTCCAGCCAAGCCAGCCGGCGATCGTGTTCGCGATGCGCCCGCCGCCGCTGCCAAATTCTCTCGAAACTGTCAAAGCACGGTAGTTCATCCAATCCTCCCGCGCTACCGACCACTTCAAGGGTACTCCTGTTTCGCTCCGCGACCCAAATTTGGCCGTCCACGACCTCGCTTCCGTATCATGAATTGTCTGTGTTCAAGGAAGGCAACTGCATGAAAACCATCGGCATTCTGTTCGGCGTCGAGAACAGCTTTCCAAGCGCGCTTGTGGAGCGCATCAATGCCCGGAACATCGAAGCTCGGAACGGCGAGGGCGTTCGGGCGGAATTTGTGCTGGCAGGCGCCGTCGCCCTTCGCCAAATGCCCCGCTACGCCGTCATCATCGACCGCATCTCCCACGATGTTCCGTTTTACCGTGCGCTGCTCAAGCACGCAACCCTCCAGGGAACGGTGGTGATCAACAATCCTTTCTGGAGCTCGGCGGATGACAAATTTTTCAACTATGCCCTTGCCGATCGGCTCGGTATCGCGGTGCCGCCGACGGTTATCCTGCCCCACAAGAAACTCCCCGGCGACACAACGGAACGATCGATGCGTAACCTGGAGTACCCGCTTGACTGGGATTCGGTCTTCGCCTACGTTGGAGAGCACGGGTTTCTCAAGCCCGTGAATGGCGGGGGCTGGCGTGATGTTTTCCCCGTCCACAGCCGCGAGGAATTCTTCAGGGCCTACGACGCATCGCGCGATCTGTGCATGATGTACCAGAAGGCCGTCAGCTTCACTGCGTATTTTCGCTGCTTCGTCGTGGGACAAAAGAAGGTGCGCATCATGGCGTACGACCCGCGCAGGCCGCATGAGGAACGCTACGTGAAGAGTCCACCAAAATATCCGCGACTGCTGCTGCTGCGCATGGAGCAGGATGCGCTCAAACTCTGCCGCGCGCTCGGCTACGACCTCAACACGGTCGAGTTTGCAGTCGAGAAGGGCGTCCCCTATGCCATCGACTTCATGAATCCCGTGCCGGATGCGGACGTGAATTCAGTCGGCGAGGAGAATTTCAAATGGATTGTGCGCGAGGTCGCCAATCTCGCAATTACCAAAGCCCTGGCAGCGCCGAAGCCTCTTGAACTGCGGTGGTCGTCGATGCTGGGCGCGGGCGCACGAGCCAAGACAAAAAAGAAGGGCGCTGGAAAGAGACTCTCTCCTGTGGCCAGGATCAAACGCGCAAAGGGTGAACGCCCGATTGCCACGCCAACTGAACCTTAGCGTTTTCGTGAGGGAGGCGGGGGTTGGAGCGCGGCCCAGATGAAGTCGAGCAGAAATTCGGCATCGCGGGCAGGTTGAGCATCGGTACTTGCAAGCAGGCTTCGCTGGATGGTTCCCCGCGTCATATCCACAATCATCCACGCTGTCTTTTCAGGGTCGAGACGGCGAATTTCGCCCTTCGCGGCAGCCATTTCAAGGGCCGCGGCAAGCTGCAACACAGGCTCCCGCAGCCAGTCGCGATATTGGCTGCGCGTGTAGGACAGCGAGCGCGAATCCGAATCCATGATGCGGAAGAATTCGCGGTTGACCCTGGCCCGCTCAAGCCGCGCCAGCATAAACGCGCGGATCTTGTTCTTCAGGCCAGTTGCCGCATCGAGCCGTTCGATGGTGCTCTCCTTCAGTTCCCTCATGTCGTGGTCGAGCACGGCTTTGTAGATCTCGGTCTTGTTTTTGAAGTAGAGGTAAAGCGTACCTTTGGCGACACCCGCTTCCCTGGCAATCTCATCCATGATGCCGGCGTTAAATCCCCCACGCGCGAAGATGGTCCGCGCAGCGGAGATGATTTCACTCCGTCGGAATTCCGACACAACCTGCTGCTTGGTCTTCATCGCGTTGCCAATCGCTCCCGGGCTGATTTTGAAAGCAACCTTTCTGACTTCATAGTATATTAGACTGACTTTATGGTCAGTGCGTCCAAAACGGCTATCGGCAATCAAACGGAGGGTGATTCCGACCACCCGCACGCCGACTGGACGCCTACGGTCAACCCCTGGCTGGTGGCCACCTCGGTGATGCTCGCCACCTTCATGGTGGTGCTTGATTCATCGGTGGCCAATGTCGCGCTGCCCCACATTGCCGGCACGCTGTCAGCATCAACGGACGAGTCAACCTGGGTGCTGACCAGCTACCTGGTGGCGAATGCCATCATGCTGCCCGCCTCAGGCTGGATCGCCAGGCGCATCGGCCGCAAGCGCCTGCTGATGATTTCGATCCTGGTGTTCACCGCCGCGTCGCTGTTGTGCGGAGTTGCCATGGACATGCCGATGCTGATTGTGGCGCGCGTGCTGCAAGGGCTGGGCGGCGGCGGCATGCAGCCACTGGCGCAGTCCATTCTGCTTGAAAGTTTCCCGCCCAGCAGACACGGCACAGCGATGGCCGTCTACGGCATGGGCATCGTGGTGGCGCCGGTCATCGGCCCTACGCTCGGCGGCTGGATTACCGACAGCTACTCGTGGCGCTGGATCTTCTACATCAATCTGCCCGTCGGCCTGCTGGCGCTATTCATGGCCAATCTCTTCATTGAAGATCCGCCGTATCTGCGCCACAAATTTCGGGGCGCCATCGACTACCTCGGCTTCGGCCTGATGGCCATCTGGCTCGGCACCATGCAACTGGTTCTGGACAAGGGACAGGAAGCCGACTGGTTTGAAGCCAACTGGATCCGGGTGACCACGCTGGTGTCGGCAGCGGCGCTCGTCGGCTTCATCATCAGGGAGTTCATGAGCCGCGAGCCCATCGTGCAGCTGCGCATCCTGGGCAATCGGAACTTCGGCCTGGGTACGTTGATCGCGACGATGTATGGGTTTTCGTTGTACGGCATCACGGCTTTGCTGCCGCTGTTTTTGCAAACCCAACTCGGCTACTCGGCCCTGGCGAGCGGACTGGCTGTGAGTCCCCGCGGCCTGGGTTCGCTACTGGCCATGGCAGTGGTCGGTTTCCTGGTGAATAAGGTTGACAGCCGCATACTGCTAGCCTGCGGCTTTGCCGGGTTTGGCTACTCGGCGCTGGTGTTGAGCCACATCAATCTCGGCATTTCAATGGGTTCAGTGGCGTGGCCGAACTTTTTTAACGGCTTTGCAGGCGGGTTCGTATTTGTTCCGCTCACCACCATGACCATGAGCAAGCTGCGCAAGCAGGAGATCGGCAACGCCGCCGGCATTTACAACCTCATGCGCAATATCGGGGGCTCGGTGGGCATTGCCACCATCACCACATGCCTGGTGCGCGGCGCGCAAACCCACCAGAATTACCTTGCGGGCAATGTGTCGGCGAGTAATCCGCTGGCCCAGGCGCTGTTGGCGGGCCTCCAGGCCAAATTCATGGAGGCCGGGTCCAGTGCCTGGTCGGCGCAACAGGCCGCCATGGGCGCAATCTACCGCAGCATCCAACAACAGGCGGCGCTGCTTGCCTATGCTGACAACTTTCGCCTTATGGGGTACTTGTCGTTGCTTTGCATTCCTCTGTTGCTGCTGCTCGGCAAGGTAATGCATCGCGCCGACGGCGTGGCTGAAGCGGCTGGCGAGTAGAGGAGCGGGTTACTGTTCGGCGCGGACGAGCAGGCAGGTAATGTTGTCACCGCCGCCGGCATGATTTGCTGCTTCCACCAGGCGGGTGCACAGGTTGCCAAGAGGAGAAATGGTGGGCAGGCCTTCGCTCAACAAAGCCTCAATCGTCAGGTCGGGCAGTTCGCGCGTGAGGCCGTCGGANNGCCCTGGTAATCACGTTCCGCAGCGGCGAGCGGAGGGCTTCTGCCGGCGTCATGCGGCCAAGGCGAACCTGCTCATCCACCAGCGAGTGATCCTGGGAAATCTGTTCAAGGTGCTCCGAGCGCAGGCGGTAACAGCGGCTGTCGCCGATATTCAGCACCCGGATGTGGTTCTCCGCAACCACCAGCGCCACCAGAGTTGTGCCCATGCCGTTCAGCCTGGGGTTCGTCTGGGAACGGGAGAAGATGGCCTCGTTGGCAGTCGAGATGGCCTCTTCGATCACCTCGTCCAACGCGTTGCCGGCTTCGCGCGCGGTCATCAGCCGCATCACCTCGTCCACCGCGAGCGAACTGGCTATTTCCCCGGCAGCGGCCCCACCCATGCCGTCACAAACCAGGTAAACGCCGTGCTCAACGGAATAGCCGAAAGAATCCTCGTTGGAGGGGCGCTTGCGGCCCTTGTCTGAAACCGCCGCAGCCTTGTATTGAAGTAAAACCGTGGCCAAAAGGAAACTCCCACCGGCTAGTGTACATGGGATTTGGCTGTATGTCGCCGAGCAGGTTACCTGTTTGAGGCGGGATTCGGTCGCAAATCCATGAGTCGGAGTAGAATCTTGGTACCTTAGCCCTTGAGGACGAATGCCGTGAAAAACTGGCCGTGGTACAGGATCCTTGTGTTTTTTGGCTTTTTGCTGGTGGTTGCAGGCATTACGCCGGGGGCCTACGTTCTGGCGCGGTTGAGTGTCAACCCGAATCCCAAGCCTCTTTCGGTCCCCGTAACGCTCAAACAAGGCACAATCACCTCACCTGAATTCACTCCGGCCGCAAGCAGCACGAATTTCGTTGAGCTTGACTGGGCGGGCATTCCGCTCCGCCAAACTGCAGTCGACCTAGACTGGAAGATCGTCACCGGCGATGGATCTGTCATTCAGCAGGGGGCTCTGACGACCATTCTACGCGGGGCAAACAACGTGACCCTGGGGCAATATCAACCCACTGCAGGCCAGCGCCAGAAGGTAGTGCTCAACGTCCACACCGACACCATAGGNNGTGCTGTTGTTCGTCAAGATCCGGCGGGAGCGTTCGGACGCGGACTAGTGGGCGGGCGTCTTTGGGGCTGCGCCGGCCAAGGCAGCCGCGGGGGGCAGATCGAAGACCTCGATCGCCCCTTGATTGAGCACAGCCACCCTCCGGCTTGAAGGCGAAAGCGCCACGTTTCCCCCCGCATCGAGCACCGGGCTTGCCGGCGACTCAAACGCGACCTCGCCCGTGGCCGCGTCGAATACCCGCACCACCTGTCCCTTGATATCGTCGCTGCTCAGCGGAGCATACGAACTCACGGCGTGGGTGACGGCCAGCGTCTCCTGCACCAGTCGCGAGCCATCGGGCGACCGCACCAGCAGGGGCCAAATCGCTGTGTCTGGATTCAGATTGGCCCACAGCGTTTTTCCTTGCGTGGTCACGGCCAAAAGCTTATGGGAGCCAAGCGAGTCGCAGCCGGCCACCGCAACCACCTGTTCCGAGATGAAGTCCATATTTGGCGCGCACGCTGACTCCACCGTTCCCAGCACCCGGCTTCCCCCCGTAAAGTAGTTCAGGTTCAGCACCCAGTCCTGACTGCGGCCGCGCAGGCTCTCAAGATAACCCTCAGAATTGATGGGCAGATGAACGAGCTGGCGAACACGGCTGACCAGCAACACCTGCCCGGTTTCGCGATGGAGAATGCGAACCACAAAGTCGGGCTGGGGTGGGGCTGCTTCGCCGGTTGCCGCCTCGTCGCTGGGTGTGAGAGTAGCTGCAGGCATCGCGGGACTGTCCGCCGTGTCGGCATTGGCAGGTTTTGCCGCCGGCTCCTGTGAGTTGGCCACCATGAACCGTTGGCTCGGATCAAGCTCCAGCCAGAGCAGCGGCCCCGGAAACTGCAACAGCGGCTTCAGGTCAAGATGCGCGTCGCCCAGTTGCAGATTTTCTCGGTCCCGCAGCAGAAAGTGCCCATCCTTCAACATCCACAGGTAAGGGCCCCGGTCGTGCAGCGTCCACAGCCCCTCGGCTTCAATGGTTCCTTCGGGCAAATGGAGCACCACGGCACGAATCTGCCTCTCGTCGCTCTGATCGCTCTCGCCCGCCTTCAACTGCCGGTGAATCAACCCCGGAACGCGAAACGTAAACAGCAGTTCGTTTTCTCCAATAAAGTCCAGCGACACCAGGCTGTTGCGTTGCCCCAGGTAGAGCGGGCCGGGAGGAGAAAAGCCTAGCGGCTCGACGGGAATCTTCGCGGTGGGCGGCAAGGTCGGATTCGCGGGATAAGCGCCGGGAAGCAGGCGCTCCCTGATTGGACGCGACCGGTCAGGAGCATAACCGGCGTTCGACTGTGGATGAGCGGGAACGAGCGATGAGAGGAACAAGCCTGCGAGCGCCAGCCGACTGCCCGCGCCCGAAAAAGAATTCCCCAACATCGTCCGCTTCCCCATCGCTTATGTATTCTCGCCGATGAGGCCCGCTTTGGTCAGTGAGCCGCCAGCCGGATCCTCGACCTGGCCCAAAAACTCAAGATGCGCGGTAAAGTGGCGCAGGAACGGAGCTTCGTACGTAAGCCGCATTCCCCTGATCTGGTCGCGTTTTCGAAACACTTCAAGAATCACTTCCACCAGGTAGTCCACGTGGCTCTGCGTATAAACGCGCCGGGGAATCGCCAACCGAACCAAGTCCATCTGCGCCGCGTCTGCAAACATCAGCCTCCCGATTTCGACAGACCGAACGCCGCCTTCGAGATACAATTCCGCCGCCAACGCCACTCCCGGAAACTGCTCAGAGGGGACGTGAGGAAGAAACGCGCGCGCATCAATGTAAATGGCATGCCCACCGGGCGGTTGAACAATCGGCACACCCGCGGCAGAGATGTGGTTTCCCAAGTAGGCCGTCGAAGCGATGCGGTAGCGGAGGTAATCCTCCTCGAGTGCTTCCTGGATTCCCACGGCAATCGCTTCGAGGTCGCGGCCCGCGAGCCCACCGTAGGTCGGATAGCCCTCAGTGAGAATCAGCAGGTTTTTCTCCTGCTGCGCGAGCAGGTCGTCGTTGGTGCAGAGAAAGCCGCCGATATTCGCCATGCCGTCTTTTTTCGCGGACATGGTGCAGCCATCGCCCAGGTTGAACATCTGCTGCGCAATCTCTTTGGGCGACTTTTCAGCGTAGCCTTGCTCGCGGAGCTTGATGAACCAGGCGTTTTCGGCAAACCGGCAGGCATCAAAGTAGAGCGGAATGCCATGACGCCTGCATACCGCGCTCACCTCGCGAACATTGCGCATGGATACGGGCTGGCCGCCGCCGGAGTTATTGGTCACCGTGAGCATCACCAGGGGAACACGCTCGCGGCCCACGCGCTCAATCAGCGCTTCAAGCGCTCCCACATCCATGTTTCCCTTGAACGGGTAGTCGAGCGAAGGCTGGCGGCCCTCCGGGATGAGCAGATCGACTGCTTCCGCTCCCACGTACTCAACGTTGGCGCGGGTAGTATCGAAGTGCGTATTGTTGGGGACAACATCACCTTTTTTGCAAGCTGTGCCGAAGAGAATCCGCTCNNCGGAAGCGAACGAAGCTGCGGCTGCCGGCGTAGCTCTCGTCACCCTCCATGATGGCTGCCCACTGATGCGTTGACATGGCGCCGGTACCCGAGTCTGTCAGCAGGTCGATCAGCACATCGTCGGCAGGCAGCAGGAAAAGGTTATTGTGAGCGGCTTTCAACAGCTCTTCGCGTTGCGCCCTCGTCGTCCATCGGATCGGCTCGACGCTCTTGATCCGAAATGGTTCGAAAATCGTTTTTATTGGCATCTCTCGGCCCAATCAATCGGTGCTTCTTGTCGCAGCCATCACAAGCACCCGGAAGGCTATACCTTACGGGCTCAACTTGACACGCGATAACGGCTAACTGTTCTTAGTATTCAACCTCAGCCCCCAAAGAGCACCGCTTGCCTAAAATATTTATTGGGAATGGCGCTGCGAATTCAATCAACCGTCCCTTTCCGCGGAATCTCCCGCATGGCTCTAAGTAAGACGACCCACAGTGCCCGTATGCGACAGTAAAGATGGTATGCAAGAACACGCAACAAGCGACGTGGGCAACCAGACGCCGGCCACGACCGCAGAGCCAATCAGCCCTCGCACTCGCATGCTGGGCTACAGCGCATGTGCGCTCGCCGGATGCCTCTGGGGCACCGGTTTCTACTTCGGCAGGCTTGCCCTCAATGAGATGAGCGTCGAGTGGATGGTGCTCTACCGCTTCCTGTTTGCCTCCCTTGGCATGTTGCCCGTGCTTCTGTTCCAATTCGGCGGACGCGTGCGCCTCACCGCATCGGAAGTCAGACTGCTTCTCATCTGCTCGGCGCTGGGCGTGCCCATTCAATTCCTTCTGCAGTTCCACGGCCTTGAGCGCACGACCGTAAGCCATGCATCGCTGATGGTGGGCGCCATGCCGGTTCTGCTGGCCGCCGCAGCCACACTGTTTGCCGGAGAAAAACTCGACCGCCTAGGCTGGCTGGCTCTCTGCGGATCCACGGCCGGAGCGGCCCTTGTGACTCTTGGCGCCAGCCACAACGCTGCCGCGCGCGAAGTGCCCACGCTCGGCGGCGACCTGCTCGTCATCCTCTCCCTGTTCATTGCGCTTGCCTGGATCCTGATGAGCAAGAAGCTCATGGAGCGCCATAGTCCCCCGGTCGTCACCGCCTATACGATTCTCTCCGGCGCCGCCATGCTTGCCCTGTGGGTGATGGGCCCGTGGGCCTTGTCGCCCATCACCCATCAAACAGCCCAGCCACCACCGTTCGCGCATGTCAGCCTCACTGCCTGGGCCGCGCTTGCCATCAGCGGACTTTTCTGCACGGCCACCACCACGCTCCTGTGGAACTGGGGCATTCATCATGTCCCCGCCTCGCGCGCCGGCGTCTTCCTCAATGTCGAGCCGGTCCTCGGCTCATGGCTCGGCGTCCAGTTGCTCGGGGAGCGCCTCGGCCCTTATGCATGGGTCGGGGGCGCGCTCATCCTGGCCGCCGCCATCGCTCTCACCACCCACGCGCACGAGCCGGAACCCGCTGTCATTCTGGAGTAGCCTCCGCGGCTTGCCTTACTATCGTGTGCATGACCGACAGCACGCCAACCAGCAAACCAGACAAGCAGGGCCAGCGACGAGCCCTTTTTGAGCTCGCCATCGGCTACGTGCTGATTATGGTCGTCATCTGGACTCCGCGCCCCTGGGAGCGCGTACTGTGGCTGGTGGCCGTGGCCGGCATCGCTGCCATCACTTGCCTGTCAATCAAAGGATCTGCGGGCACAGGATCGGCGGGATCCGCGCGTGAAGCTTTCCGCGCCATGGGCTTGCGCAAGGAGAACTTCCTGCGCTCTCTCTGGGTGGTGGGCGTCGCGTTGGCGCTCGCCGCCGTCGCCTTAATCGCCGGGGTCGACAAAGCGACTCTCGAGTTCCCGGTGTCGCCAACCACACATGAAGGCGGCCTGCTCGTCTTCTTCAAGACCTTCTGGAGCTACGCGCTCTGGACCTTCGTGCAGCAGTTCTTGCTGCAGGGCTTTTTTCTGTTGCGGCTGTTGCGCATCATACCCAGCCCACGCACCGCGGCCTTTGCGGCAGCGGGCCTGTTCGCTCTGGCGCATCTGCCCAATCCGGTCCTCGCGCCGTTGACACTCGTCTGGGGATTCGCCTCCTGCCTGGTTTTTCTTCGCTACCGGAACCTGTATCCGCTGGCGATCGCGCACGCCATCTTTGGCATCAGCATTGCCATCACCGTTCCCGGTCCGGTGGTGCGGAACATGCGCGTAGGCCTCGGTTATCTCCGCTACCACTACCCGGATCGCTTACTGCAGCCACAAGGACCAGATGGCGTCCACTGAAGCATGGGTCACGGCCGACGTGCCCACCCGCCGCGCGCTCAGCCACGCCCGCCCGTAAAAGAATCCGGCAATCGCCGCCATCAGCACATACCGCCAATTAAAGTTGGCAGCCCGCTTGTTGAAGTGCGCCAGTCCGAACAGGACTGAAGTCGCGAGCAGCGAGCCCCATCGACCCATCCGCCGTTCAAGGAGATTTTGAAGCCAGCCACGGAAAAACAACTCCTCCGGCACGGCAATAAAAAAGAACGTGAACAGCCATGCCCCTACAACGGCCCCAACCCCCGGCAACACCGCATGTGCATGCAGAAAGCCCATGCTCAGTCCCAGCGCCAGAGCTATTGGCGTATAAAACGCCGTCTCCCGCAACCCGACCGCCGCATCGCGCCAGCGCAAACGCAGGTCAAACCCAACGCCATCCAGTTCGCGCACCATCAGAAATCCATAAATCCCCGCATCCATCAGCAAAATCTTGCTAAAGACGGCCAGGTGCGCCGGCCATGCCGCTTCAAACCATCGCAGATCGACGGCCAGCCCCAGCACCGCCAGTACCAGAAAATCCTGCCATGTACCCCGCTTCGCTGCCGGGTTGCGTCGAGCCCACCACAGCATCACGGCCACGCCCACCGGCAGCCCCGCATAAAGCCCCAACCAGGCCCAGCGAAAATTCCCCGCCGCGCTTGATACCACCACATACGCCAGGCAGAGCAGTGCCGGCGCGCAGAGCCGTGTCCACAACGGCAGCAAACGCACACCCGCAGCCATGCGCTCAGGAAAGAACGCGACCGCCAGATAAGGCGCAAGCGCAAGCAGCGCCGCAAACCCATTCGCCGGTGTCACGAGACTTGAAACATTCATGACGCGCTCATGTTAATTGAGCTCGCCTCCATTTTGCACCCTCGCGGCAGCGCTCGACCGGCATCCATTCCCCAACCCGCTCAGCACTAAAGTCATGGATTCGCGTCCGCACCCGGTAACGCTATGGCTGCAGAGGACGATAGTCACTTTAGTGATTAATGGAGGCTCATGTGTCGCTTCTCACCTGGAACCACGCCTGCTCCGTCGAAATTCGCGCGATGGACGACCAACACGGAATCCTGATGGACACCATGAACGAACTGCGGCTGGCCCTGGTCGGCGGCTGCGGCCGCGAGCAGATCTGCGAGCTGCTTGACCGGCTCATCGAGTTCACGCGTATGCACTTCTTCAGCGAGGAGCAGTTGATGCAGCAGACCAGCTTTCCCGGCCTCGGGGACCATCGCGCAGAACATCACAGGATGCTGGC
>PLST01000492.1:0-1221 GCA_003164255.1 Acidobacteriaceae bacterium
TCGCGATCCATGCGGCCGATGCGCGCCATGGGAAAAATCTCCGCGAGCCGCTCCTCGCCCTGTTGCGAGCCCGCGCCCAGGTAGTACAAGTGCTCGCTCTCGCACTTGGGGCAGCGCGAAGGCACCACGCGCTTGAAGCCGCAATAGTGGCACTCCAGCCGCTGGCCGGCGCGGACGATCTCCTCCTCGCCGTTCGGCTTGTGGTGGGTGAGCGCGATCGCGCAGTTCTCGCACTCCAGCTTCTCTCCGCACGCGCGGCAAATGACGGCGAAAGAGTAACCGCGCCGATTGAGCAGAATGAGCGCCTGCTCGCCGCGCTCCAGAGCCGCGCTGGTCTGCTCAATGAGCGATCGAGAAAAAAGCTGCTCCTTGCCGGTCTCCTGGAATTCACGGCGCATGTCGATGAGCTCAACGCCGGGCAAAGGGCGGTTCATTACGCGGTCCTTGATCTCAATGCGCGCGTACTTGCCCTGTACTGAGTTTTGCCAACTCTCGAGCGATGGCGTTGCCGAGCCCAGCACCACCACCGCTCCGGCCAGCTTGGCGCGCATCACGGCCACATCGCGCGCGTTGTAGCGCGGCGTTTCTTCCTGCTTATAGCTCTGGTCGTGCTCTTCGTCCACCAGGATGAGGCCGAGATTGGGCGCCGGTGCAAAGATCGCCGAGCGAGTGCCCACAACAATTGGAGCATCGCCGCGCCGGATGCGCCGCCACTGCTCGCTGCGCTCCTCGGGCGTAAGTGCGGAGTGCAGCAGCGCCACGCGATCACCGAACGCCTGGTCGAGCAGCCCCACGGTTTGCGGCGTGAGCCCGATTTCAGGAACCAGCAGGATCGACGACATGCCCTTGTCGAGCGCGCGCTGCATGGCCGCCAGGTACACTGCCGTCTTCCCAGAACCAGTGACTCCAAAGAGTAAAAAGGGATGGAATCCCCCGAGCGAAGTGGCCAGGCCCGCCAGCGCTTCCATCTGCGGCTCGTTCAACTTGAACGGCTCGTGCGCCGGCCGTAGCCCGCCCATGCGGAAGGCCGCTGCCCGCTCCTCAATGCGCACCAGCCCGCGCCGTACCAGCGTTTGCAGCGTGGATGACGGCAGATCTTTCTTGCGCAACTCCGCAAGCGGCAGCTCTCCATCGCAGGCGGCCAGCTCCGCGAGGATTGCCTGCTGCTTCTCAGTCAACGAGGGCAGGCGCGCCTCGGGAATCAACACCGCGAACCGCTCC
>PLST01000492.1:1235-3600 GCA_003164255.1 Acidobacteriaceae bacterium
GCCGGGTGTCCCATCCTTCCCGCGTTCTTTGCGGGAAGGGTGGGATTGAGAAGAAGCCTCACCCTCCAGCCGGTTCGCCAACACATCGCGGCCCAGATCGGTGATCCGGTAATAGACCGTGCGGCGCACTTCGGCCGTCAGCGGCAACATGCCCCGCAGCACCTCGCCCAGCGGCGCAAGATAGTACTGCGCCATCCACTCCGCCAGTTCCAGCAACTGCTCGCTCAGCAGCGGCTCTTCATCGAGCACGGCTTCAAGCGGCCGAATCTCCACATCCGCAGGGGCCTTCGCAGCAACCCTGGTCACGACGCCGATCAGCTTCTCGTTGCGGAAGGGCACAATCACCCGCATACCCCGCGCCACATGCTGCCCCATGCGCACCGCGTAGGTGAACGTGTGGTCCAGCGGAACCGGGAGCGCGACTTCGCAATAAGCGGGCATGGGAGAGCAACCTTCAGTGTAGGCGACGCGGCAAGACGGCACCGGTGGATCGCAGGGCCCCATCCCTGCGATTTTTTCCGATCGCATGGGTGGGAAAGGACAAAGTTCTCTGAGAATGCTTTTCTATTCCCTATTCCCTGTTCCGTATTCCCTGTTTTCCATTACAATTCACTCCTGATGACTCCCAAAGTGAAAACCCGCGCCCTCAAACCCGCTTCCACGCCGAAGAAAGCCACGCCTGCCAAAGGCCCCATCACGCTCGCCATCGACATCGGAGGCTCCGGCCTGAAGGCCATGCTGCTCGACGCCAACGGCAAGCCTGTGAGCGAACGCCAGCGCGTGCCCACACCCGCCGTGCCCACGCCCCTGGCCGTGTTGAAAGGCCTCGACAAGCTGCGCCTGCTTCTCCCGGGTTTTGACCGTGTCTCCGCCGGCTTTCCCGGCGTCATCAAGCATGGCATCACCTACACGGCCGTCAATCTTCACCCCAAGTGGATGAACTTTCCTTTGCAGAAAGAGCTTGAAAAGCGCTGGAAGAAACCTGTGCGCGTGGCCAACGACGCCTCCATCCAGGGCTATGGCGTCGTCCGCGGCAAAGGCGTCGAGCTCACGCTTACCCTCGGCACCGGAATGGGCTCAGCTCTCTTCACCGATGGCCGCCTCTGTCCCGGCCTCGAACTCGGCCACCATCCCTGGAAAACGAAAACCTACGAGGACTACCTCGGTCGGCGCGGCCTTAACAAATTTGGCAAGAAGGCCTGGAACAAGTTCATCAAGCAGGCCATCGCGCAAACCTCCGCCACCTTCAACTGGGACCACCTTTACATTGGCGGGGGCAACACCAAGAAAATCACCTTCGACCCGGGCCCGGATGTCACCATCGTCTCCAACGAGTTCGGCATAACGGGCGGCGTAGCCCTCTGGCGTGAGTGGAAGTAGTCTCAAAGAACTGTTTGACCTTGAGTGTCATAGCTCTTGAGTCCGAGGAATCCTCAAACTAATTGGCTTTGAAAGGATTCGAATCCCCCGGGTCGGGCGAAATTTGAATAGGTCCGATGATGCGAATTAACGGCCCCGAGCGATATCGACTTCAGTTCGACTCAACTGACTTCCAGGTAACATGTGCAAAAGGGACATCGAAGTTTTCCGGAATCGCAATCTCTAAGAAACCAAAACTTTATATCGCCAGCGTCGACGAAGTTCCAATATACGTTGGAGTAACAAAGCAGCCGATTCGTAATCGGCTTCGTTTTGGGTGGGCGGCTAATGGAAGAGGCGGATACTACGGCTACGCTTGGCGGCACGCTCTGTCCGAAGCATATCTGGATATTTGGAGCCATGAGGATGCGCCTGCAGACAATTCAACATCAGAAATTGAAACCATAGAGGCGGAAGTTGTATTTCTCATTCGCTCTTCTGGGCAGTGGCCGAGATTTCAAACAGAAATCCACTTTCACCCGTCCACTTCCCTCCACCGAGAAGCCGCGGCGTCAATTGTGCGGATGTATTCGCGCAACGCAGTAGGGTAAAATCACCCAACCGGCAGCGAAAAAGCCGGCTGCCCTAATCCCCAAAACATTGCCCATTCAAAACAGGAGAGACTCTGTGAAGAGATTCGCATTTACCTTTGCCGCAGGTCTGCTGGCTGTCGGTAATCTGCTGTGGACGCCTGCTGCGCGGGCTGAGTCGAAGGACGAGCAGCAGATTCGCGCGCTCGAAGACAAGTTCATCGCTGCGGTCAACGCGAAGGACCTCGACGCGATCATGAAGATGTACGTCCCCGGCAACGAGCTATTCGTGTTCGACATCTCGCCGCCGCGCCAGTACGTGGGCTTCGATGCCTACAGGAAAGATTGGAAGGCCTTCCTCGACATGGCGAAAGGCCCTGTTCATGCCGAGATCAGCGACCTCAGCATCACCACGG
>PLST01000191.1:0-10665 GCA_003164255.1 Acidobacteriaceae bacterium
GCGCTGTACTGCTGGACGGTTTCATAAAGGTCGCCTTCGCTCATTTCAGCGAGGGTGCCGAGACAGAACTCGAGCATGTTGCTGGGGCTGGGAGAGATGTCGATCAAGCGCTGATACATGGCCTGCTGATAAACGAGGCGCGGCTGGCGGCGCATGGTGGGCGTGGGCGGATCGTCAGGATGCGCGGCAAGGCGGACTCCGGCTTTTTCAGCGACAGGCAGCACCTCTTCAAGGAACCGCTGGAGACGGCGCCAGAGTTCGTCGTGGGAGATGGAGGGGAGGAAGCCGGCGGGGGCGTTCTGGTCGTAGATCATGTTCCAGACGGTGCCGTTGGGGATGGGGGTGTCCACGGGGCCGTCCATGCCGACTGACTCGGCGCCGCCACGGGCAAACCGGCCGGAGACGCGCCCGCAGACACCGGCGATAGAGAAGTTGTAGCCGAGGGTGCCGATGCCGGCTTCGCCCATGGCGCGCAGGATGGACTGCACATTCTGGATGTGAAGGGCCCGCTTTGGACCATCGAGCAGAACATCGTGCCAGTGGGCGGGATCGAGATTCTCAATAGCTTCAACCCTGAGCCCGGCGGACTCGACCTGCTTGCGGAGCTGGATGAGTTCGGCGGCGGTCCAGAGCTTGTCTGGGTCCCCGGCCACTCCCCAGGGCTTATCTTTGCCGCCGGTGGGCTGGTTCTGGTTGGGGTTCGTTTCGCCCTGCCGGAAGTAGTCAACCAGGTGCACAATCACATGCGTGCAACCAGACTGAACGGCAAAGGAGTAGTACTCATCCTTCAGCATGTGTCGGTAAAGGCCCAGACCAAGTTTCATGTTCGGCTCCTGTGACAGTTTAATCTGACCGGGGATGGGAACTGAGGGAAGAGGGGCCGAGAGAACAAGGGGACACAGCTAAGGTGGTGGGGCGGCGTGACGGGGGTCATGCGTAACCCAGGTCTCGGGCTTTACCATGCGAGAGAAGCACAATTCAGGGAGGATGCACGTAGATGAGCTCAGCGAATGCACCCACGTTGCTTGTACTGGCCGCCGGAATGGGCAGCCGTTATGGCGGTTTGAAACAGATTGAGGCGGTTGGCCCGAGCGGCGAGACGATTATCGACTACTCGATCTTCGACGCCATGCGCGCAGGGTTCGGCAAGCTGGTTTTTGTAATCCGCAAGGATATTGAGGAGCCCTTTAAAGAAGTAGTGGGTTCGCGCTTTGAAAAGCGCATCAAGGTGGAGTACGTCTTCCAGGAACTGGACAAGATTCCTTCGCCATTCAAGGTGCCTGAGGGGCGGACGAAGCCGTGGGGGACGACGCAGGCGATTCTGATGACTGCTGACGTGATTCACGAGCCGTTTGCGGTGATCAATGCTGACGACTTTTATGGGGCGGAGAGCTATCGCGTGCTGGCCGAGCAGCTGAAGTCGGGTTCAAAGGACTACGCGATGGTGGGATTTGTGTTGCGCAATACGCTTTCAGAGTTCGGAACGGTGGCGCGGGGCGTGTGCAAGGTGAGCAAGGAAGGCTACCTGGAATCAATTGCAGAACTGACCGCCATTGGACGTGACGGAGACAAGGCGAAGAACACAGACGGGGACGGCAAGGTGACGGTGCTGAATGGGGATGAGCCGGTGTCAATGAACTTTTGGGGATTTACGCCGGAGATCTTCGGGCAACTGAAGGAGCACTTCAAAAAGTTCCTTGAAGCGAATGGCGGGGACCTGAAGAAAGAGTGCTACATTCCGAGCACGGTGAACGAGATTATGGTTGCGGGCCAAGGGAAAGTGAAGGTGCTGCGCAGCAATGACTCGTGGTTTGGCGTAACGTACCGCGAAGACCACGGGCACGTTGTGGAGAGCATTCGACGCCTGGTGAAAGCCGGTATTTATCCTGAAAGACTTTGGCCATGACAAGCGACTTGAACGTGAGCGCGGCGGCGCGCTCGTTTGAGATAGACGGCGAGTTCATTGAGGCCCAACCTTACGGCAGCGGCCACATCAACGACACATACCGTTTATTTTTCAAGAATGGAGGCGCGCCGTTTTGCAACATCCTGCAGCGGATCAATCACAACATCTTCAAAAACCCTGAAGCCCTGATGCAAAACGTGGAGCGGGTGACGGCGCACCTGGCAACGATTGTTGCCGATGAGCCGGATTGGCGCCGGCGCGCGTTGCGGCTGATTCCGGCGCGGGACGGGCGCGGATGGCACGTGGATGCGGCAGGCAACCATTGGCGCGCATACCGTTTTATTGAGAGGGCGCGCACGTACGATGCAGTGGAATCGACGGAACAGGCCTTCCAGGCTGGGCGAGCCTTCGGACGCTTCCAGCAACAACTGGCCGGGCTGCCGGCGCCGCGACTGCACGACACGATCCCGGATTTTCATCACACGCCGAAACGATTCACGGCACTGGAGCAGGCCATTGCGGCGGACACAGCGGGCCGCGCAGCGCTGGCGAAGGCGGAGATTGATTTCGCGCTCGCGCATAAACCCATGGCAAGCGTGCTGCTGGATGCAAAGCTGCCGGAGCGGGTTACGCACAACGACACGAAGTTCAACAATGTAATGCTGGACGATGTGACAGGCGAAGGGATTTGCGTGATCGATCTGGATACCGTGATGCCGGGATTGGCACCGTACGATTTTGGGGACATGGTGCGCACAACGACGAGCCCGGCCATGGAAGACGAGCGGGACCTGAGAAAAGTGACGATGCAATTCCCGATGTTTGAAGCGCTCGTGCGCGGCTACATGAGCTCGGCAGGAGAATTCCTGACCCGGGAAGAAAAGGCGCTGCTCGCCTTCTCAGGGAAGTTGATTACGTTCGAGATCGGGACGCGCTTTCTTACGGACTATCTGGCCGGGGATACGTATTTCAAGGTGCACCGCGAGGGTCACAACCTTGACCGCTGCCGGACACAGTTCAAGCTTGTGGAGTCAATTGAAGAGCAGGAAGAGCGCATGAACCGGCTGGTGGAATCGCTGGCCTAGCGGCTGTTGGCGAGCAGCGCCCGGGCAATTGCTTGATTGCTCACAACGCCTCCTGCTTGGCGGCCGAAAACCTTGACCGACCCCGGAAGTCAGCTTGAAGCAGAGACCGACGCAATTGGCGCGGTAACGTACTGCCTTTCAGCGAGGGGAAGGCTGACCACGATTCTTGCTCCGCCTGCTTCGCGATTGGAGGCAGTTACGGTTCCTCCATGGGCGCGCGCGACAGCATCCACGAAGGCGAGGCCCAGGCCGTGGCCGTTTGAATCGCGGCCTTTGACTCGGCGTTCAAAGAGATGGGGCAGTACGTCGGTATCGAACCCGTGGCCATTGTCCTCAAGGATGAGCCAGGCTGTGTCATCCTCTGCCCGCGATTCGATGGTGAGGGTGCAGTCTGCCGGCAGGTGCTTGAGCTCGTTATCAAGAAGATTGGCGACCATGCGGTGAATGAGCGCCGCGTCCGCGAAGATTTCAACCGGACCGTGACTAATGAGCTGAACGCGCAAGCCATTTTCAGACATGGAAGGCTCGTAGAGGTCAGTCATGGTGCGCAGCAGGTCAGTGAGGTCAACCGCGCTACGGGTGAGGCGGAGGGCATCGGCCTTGGCCTCGGCAACGTCGAGCGATTTATTGAGGAAGTCGGTAAGGCGGTCCAACTCGTCAATGGCGGCGACGATTGGTTCGGCATGTTCGCCATCAATGACGGAGGACAAGGACATCTCCAACTTGCCTCGAATGGCGGTGAGCGGACTGCGCAGATCGTGGGCCAGCGAATCGGTAATGGTGTGCAACTGGTGCATGGAATTCTCAATGCGGTCGAGCATTCGATTGAGGGTCAGCGCCAGTTGACTGACTTCGTCGTTGCGCCGGGTGGTGGGCACGCGCGCGTCGAGCTCGGAGTGGCCGATGCGCGAGGCCGCTTCAGTAATCCTGCGAATATGGCTGAGCATGCGCCGGGTGGTGAAAAAGACAATGCTGAAGCCAAGCAGAACGATGAGGAACCACAGGAGGAGAAAGCGCAGGCGCAGAAAGCGAAGGACGCGCAGCTCATCGCGCTCGGAAAGGCCGAGGAAGATGCGGCTGCCGTCGTCCATTGCAATTGAAGCGACGCGATAGGGAATGGGAAAGCCGGGAATGCGCACGTCGGTTGGATGGTCTTCAAGGATTCTGGAGGCCCGGGTGGCTTTCAAGGGTTCTTCACCGCTTCCGGCGCCAACCCATAATTTGAGCGAGCCGTCGCTGCCGGACTGAAGGAAGAAGACCGAGTCGTCGGGTTCGCTTTCGTCAGCTTCCTTGTTGGGCACTTCGCGTTCAGCCAGTTCCGCGATCTCGCCGACCACGCGACTATAAAGTGCGTCTTTCGGCGTACGCTCGGCGACATCGCCGAGGGTTTCAACCTCGCCGGAGAGCCATGCATCGCTGCGGCGCTGGATGTCACCGGCGACAAAGTTCTGAAGAAAGACGAAGACCACCATGGTACCGAAGGCGAATGCGAGCGTTGCCCACAGGGAGATGCGCCATGCGGCGCTGCGCATGGGCTGTTTATCGGTCTTTGAGGACATAGCCCACACCTCGCATGGTTTTGATGAGGGGAANNTGGATGCGCATGCCCCAGACCTTGTCGAGAATCATGGAGCGTGTGACGACCCGGCCTGCGTTCCGGCATAGATACTCAAGGAGCACAAACTCCTGCTGCGTGAGTTGCAGGACCAGGCCTCCGCGCGAGGCCTCGCGCCGGAGCAGGTCGAGTTCGAGGTCCTGCACGCGGATGCGGGTTGCCTCACCGGCTGACGGACTGTTGCGCTTGAGCAGATTGCGAAGGCGAGCGAGCAACTCCGCGAGGGCAAAGGGCTTGGTCAGATAATCGTCTCCGCCCTGCTCAAGCCCACGGACTCGATCGTCAACTGAGCGCCGCGCAGAGAGAATGAGCACGGGCGCGCGCACACCCAGTTGGCGCAGGCGAAGGATCAGACTGATTCCATCCTGATCGGGCAGGCCGAGGTCGACGATGAGGATGTCGAAGGTGCCTTCGACAGCCAGGTGTTCGGCGGTTTTGCCATCATTTGCGGCCTTGACTTCGTATCCTGCTTCTTCGAGCGAACGCCGAAGGAAGGATTGAATGTCGACTTCATCTTCCACTAACAAGAGGCGCATGAGAGGATATTAGTCCTTTCGGTTCAACTTTTGGACTACATGGTTTACCGTTAATACGCTTGAGAATGAACAAGTTGTCATCTTCGTGTTTCGCTGTAGTTATGGGCCAGCGCTGCGCTGAGAAGCGAGCGCTTTGAATGCCCCATGCGACAAACGCGCGCGCAGAGGAGGGTCAAGGAGACGGGCGACATTACGCTCAATAGCACTCCGCACGATCTGACGGTGCCGATGTAGATTCACATCGAAGGCACGAGCTTGAGGGCAAAAGAGCAATTCACGGTTCCTTACGTTCAAATGGGGATTGAAGGACCCGAGCTGGAGATTTTTTGAAGGCGGCGAAAGAGATCGGCATCAGCCTGACGCTGAGCGGCCAGCCGACTCATGTGAATTAGGGTTCAACGACCACGGCGCGGATGTCCCTCGTCTCGAGAACCCGCTTCGCGTAACCTCGCTTGGCAACTGCCAGCATGGCGCGGCCGATTTCGCGCGTGGAGAGGACCTGATTGGGCAAGGCCCTGTGGAGAACGGGAAGCAGCGGCTTCATCAACGTGTAACCGAGCCGGTACGACGGAGTTTTTGATTGGATACCGTCAAGGGGCTGGATGATGCCGGGACGGAACATATAAGCATTGAGGGGCAGACGAAGAAGGGCATTTTCGGTGCGCCCCTTGACCCTCGCCCACATGACGCGCCCCTGTTCGGTGCTGTCGGTACCGGCGCCTGAGACATAGATGAACACCATTCCCCGGTTGAGCTTGCTGAGGATTTCGGCAGCGGAAACGGTTAGGCCATAAGTGATGCGTTCATAATCGGCCTCCTTCATCCCGCTTGACGAGACGCCGAGGGTAAAGAAGCAGGCATCGAAGCCTCTAAGTTCGGCCTGGAGGCCGGTGAGATCACTCAGATTGGAATGGAGGATCTGGCGCCAGACGGCTGGCTGTGACCCGGGCAGTGGACTGGGGGGCGGGGTCCGGCCAATGGTCGCCACCAACTCGACGTCCGGGTCGAGCAGGCACTCGCGAAGAACTCCCTGGCCGACCATGCCGGTTGCCCCGAAGATGAGCACTTTCATTGCTTTACGCTGCCTTTCTGGCGATGATGCCGTCGGATTGCTGTTGCGTGGAGTGATCGAAGCGTTTCAAGGCGCGGTATTCCCGGGACCTGAGGTTCAGCCGGAACTAACGCGGAGGAGTTTAACAGCATCCAATTCATGAAGGTCAAAATGCGACCCCGCCCGCGGCGGCATTGTGCCGGGATTACCTCGCTCGCTTACAATTGTCGCGTCTTCTTTCAGGGGAACGCGAGATTCATACGAAATTGACGGAAACGGCTCCGCTCATCGCGCGCATAGGGACGAAACCTTTGAGGAAATTGTTTCGTCCCTACAAACGTAGGCGGAGCTGTCGACTTTTTCCAGGTCCTGACCGAATTTGAGCCCCTCAAGCGGGCATTCGAAAGAAAAGTAAACGACGGGAATCGAAAACATGTCCATTGAAGGTACACAGGAAATCCATCCATCCGAAATCGACAACCAAATAGAGCCGCGCCCTCACAGCAATCCCTGGATTCGCGTGATTATTTACCTGGTCATCGTGGGCGCAGGAAGCTACCTCGGGTGGCGCATTTACGAGAACCACCAGCTGGCTGCGGCAGCAAGCACGCAGCAGGCAAAGGCATTGCTGAGCCGCCCGACTCCTGTGCAGGTGGCGGCGGTAGTCCAGCGTCCGATGCCGATTTACCTTACGGCACTGGGCACGGTGATGCCCTACATGAGCGTAACGGTGAAGGCGCGGGTGAACGGCCAGTTGCTTCCCGTCAAGTTTACTGAAGGTCAGGAAGTGAAACAGGGACAAACGATCATGGTGATCGACCCCAAGCCTTACCAGGCCGCCGTGGACCAGGCGAAAGGTACGCTGGCGCACGATGAAGCTCTGCTGAAGGACGCGCAGGCCGAGTACGCACGCTACATGGCGCTCTACGCAGCCGGCGTGGTTTCAAAGGAATCGATGGAGGCCGACGAGGCCACGCAGGGCCAGTACCAGGGCGCCATCGAATCAGACAAGGCGGCGATTGAGAACGCGCAGTTGCAGTTGAGCTGGTGCTACATCCAGTCGCCCATCAGTGGCCGCATTGGATTGCGCCTGGTGGATCCGGGCAACATCATTACCGCCAATACCACCAACCTTGTGATTATCAACCAGTTCAAGCCGATCGCTGTGTATTTCACGCTGCCTGAGAATGATCTGCCGCAAGTGTTGCAGAAGCTGAAAGCCGACAAGAAGCTGCCCGTGGATGCCTATGACCAGGCAGACGTGCAGAAGCTGGCAACCGGCCAACTGCTGACCGCCGATAACGAGATTGACACGACCACCGGCACAGCCAAGCTGAAGGCGGTATTCAACAACGAGAACGAGGCACTTTTTCCCAACCAGTTCGTCAATATCCACCTGGTGATGGAAGACCGACCCAATGCGCTGGTGGTTCCCTCGGCGGCAATCCAGAGCGGGGTGCAGGGATCGTTTGTGTGGACGGTGACGAATGACGCCACGGGAACCCCAACCGCGCAAATGCAACCGGTGAAGGTTGCGCTTGCCCAGGGCCAGCTGACCATTCTGGACAGCGGGGTTGCGGCGGGGTCGAAGGTGGTTGTGGACGGCGCCGATCGGCTGCGGCAGGGAGGCCAGGTAACGGTGAGCCAGCCCAAGTCTGCCGGTGGCGGCCAAGCCGCGGGTAAGAGTTCGGGATCCGGTCAAGGCCAGGGGCAAGGTCAGGGTGCGGGCAATGCAGGAGGTAACGCGAACGGGCAAGGGAGCGGGCAACACCATCAAAAGGAGCAGCAGTGAGTCTTAGCCCGTCCAAGCCTTTTATTCTGCGCCCGGTTGCAACTTCGCTGTTGATGGCTGCCATTCTGCTTGCGGGCGGGGTTGCCTACGAGCAGTTGCCGGTTTCAGCATTACCCGAAGTGGATTACCCGATCATCCAGGTGCTGACGTTCTATCCAGGCGGCGGTCCGGAGGTGATGTCTTCCTCGGTGACAGCGCCTCTTGAGCGCCAGTTCGGGCAGATGCCGGGGCTGAAGCAGATGACTTCAGTGAGTTCCGGCGGCGGCTCGGTGATTACGCTGGAATTCAACCTGGACGAGAACATCGATGTTGCCGAGCAGGAAGTGCAGGCAGCCATCAATGCGGCCAACAGCTTTCTGCCTTCCGACTTGCCCAATCCGCCGGTCTACAGCAAGGTGAACCCCGCCGACGCGCCGATTATGACGCTGGCGCTGACGTCGGATTCTTTGCAACTGGACAAGATTGAAGATGCAGCCGACACCAACCTGGCGCAGAAGATCTCGCAGGTTACGGGCGTTGGGTTGGTTTCAATCGCGGGTGGACAAAAGCCTTCGGTTCGGATTCAGGCCAATCCAGCGCAACTGGCGGCCTACAACCTGAGCCTGGAGGACATTCGGACCGCGATTGCCGCGGCCAATGTGGACCAGGCCAAGGGAACATTGAACGGGAACCGCCAGTCCTACACCATCGGGGCAAACGATCAGTTGATTTCAAGCGCCGACTACAAGCCGGTGGTGATTGCCTATCGCAACGGAGCGCCGGTGCGCGCATCTGACGTGGCGACGATTGTGGATGCGGCTGAGAACAACCAGCAGGCCGCCTGGATGGACCGCCAGCCGGCGGTGATTGTGAATATTCAGCGCCAGCCAGGGGCCAACATCATTGCCGTGGTGGACCGGATTAACGCGCTGCTGCCCCAGCTGCAAGCCAGCCTGCCGGCCGCAATCCATGTGAAGGTGCTGACCGACCGCACCTCGACCATCCGCGCATCGGTCAAGGACGTGGAATTTGAACTGATGCTAACCATCGCCCTGGTGGTGATGGTGATCTTCCTTTTCCTTCGCAATCTGGCCGCTACCATCATCCCATCGGTCGCGGTGCCGCTGTCCATCGTGGGCACCTTCGGCGTGATGTACCTGCTGGGCTACTCGCTGAACAACCTGACACTCATGGCGCTCACCATCTCCACCGGCTTTGTGGTGGACGACGCCATTGTGATGATCGAGAACATCTCGCGTTTCATCGAGGAGGGTGACGGCCCGATGCTCGCCGCCCTCAAGGGAAGCGAACAGATTGGCTTCACCATCATGTCGCTGACCGTTTCGCTGATCGCCGTGCTCATCCCGCTGCTGTTCATGAGCGACGTGGTCGGCCGGCTGTTCCGCGAGTTCGCCATTACCCTCGCCATTACGATCCTGGTCTCCGCGTTCGTCTCGCTTACCCTCACGCCGATGATGTGCTCGCGCATCCTGCGGAACAAGACAGCTTCAGAACAGACGCGCTTCTACAATTGGTCGGAGAAGATCTTCAATTCCGTTATCGCCTCCTATGGGCGAGCGCTGAAGGTGATTTTGCGCCATCGTTTCGCTACCCTGCTGGTGACCATTTCAACGTTTGTGGCCACGGTGCTTTTGTTCATCGTGATCCCCAAGGGTTTCTTCCCGGTGCAGGACACGGGCGTGATCCTGGGCATCTCAGAAGCGCCGCAGACGGTGAGCTTTACCAGCATGGCGCAACGCCAGCAGAAGCTTGTGGACGTGGTGCTGCAGGATCCGGCCGTGGATAACGTTTCGTCCTTCATCGGCGTAGACGGCACCAATACCACGCTCAACTCGGGCCGCATCCAGATCACACTGAAGCCGCTGGACGTGCGCAAGGTGTCAGCGACGGAAGTGATTCAACGCATGCAGAGCAAGGTAAACGCCGTGGAAGGGATCCAGCTCTTCCTGCAGCCTCTTCAGGATTTGACCGTGGAAGATCGCGTAAGCCGCACCGAGTTCCAATATGCGCTGGAAGATCCGGACCAGAACGAGCTGGGTGTCTACACACGTCGGATGGTGAGCGAGTTGAGCAAGGAAAGTGTCGTGACCGACGTGGCCAGCGATCTGCAGGACCAGGGACTGTCTGCCGACCTGGTCATCGACCGCGACACCGCAGCCCGGCTTGGCATTGCCATGGCCGACGTGGACAATACGCTCTACGACGCCTTCGGCCAGCGCCAGGTGTCCACAATCTTTACCCAGCTGAACCAGTATCACGTGGTGATGGAAGTGGGAGCGAACTTCCAGACCGATCCGGCCACGCTGAACAATCTATACGTGAAGTCAGGCAACGGAACGCAGGTTCCGCTGAGCATGCTTGCGCATTGGGAGCAGGGCCACGCGCAACTGTCGATCGGCCACCAGGGACAATTCCCCTCAACGATTGTCAGCTTCAACCTGGCGCCGGGCAAGTCTCTGGGCGATGCCGTTACAGCCGTAAAGCTGGCCGAGCAGCGAATCCAGATGCCGGCAAGCATCAATGCCAGCTTCCAGGGAACAGCGGCCGCCTTTCAGACTTCTCTGGCCAACGAGCCAATCCTGATCCTGGCGGCGCTCATTACCGTCTACATCGTGCTCGGCGTACTCTACGAAAGCTACATCCACCCCATCACGATCATCTCCACGCTTCCGTCGGCAGG
>PLST01000191.1:10718-26558 GCA_003164255.1 Acidobacteriaceae bacterium
ATGCTGGGCGGATTGCCGCTGGCCCTGGGCGGAGGCGTGGGCGCCGAGTTGCGCAAGCCGCTGGGCATCACCATCGTTGGCGGCCTCATCCTGTCGCAGATGCTCACTCTTTTCACCACCCCGGTCGTGTATCTCTACTTTGACAAGTTGGCGCAGCGCTTGAAGCCGCGTGACGTCCTTGCCAGCTACGAGAACCGGGCGGTTAGCGCGGACTGAGGACCAGGACCCATGCATCTATCCGCACCCTTTATCAAACGGCCGGTAGCCACGTCGCTGCTGAGCCTTGCGTTGATGCTCGCCGGCTCGGTGGCTTACACGGTTCTGCCCGTGGCGTCACTGCCAGATGTGGATATGCCGGTGATCGGCGCCAGCGCTGGTTTGCCGGGCGCGAGTCCTGAGACGATGGCGTCAGCGGTCGCCACTCCGCTGGAACGCCAGTTCGGGCGCATTGCCGGGGTGAACCAAATGACCTCGTCGAGCAGCCTGGGCTCGGCGAGTGTGACGCTGCAGTTCGACATCAATCGCGACATCAATGCCGCGGCGCGCGACGTGCAGGCGGCCATTAACGCAGCGCGCAGCCAGTTGCCCTCTTACCTGCCGCAGAATCCGAGCTACCGGAAGGCGAATCCGGCTGACGCGCCGATCCTGATCCTGACGCTGACCTCTGATGTGGTGCCCAAGGCGCAGGTGTACGACATGGCCGACTCAATCCTGGCGCAGAAGATGGCGCAGGTGCAGGGTGTCGGACAGGTGTTCGTGGGCGGCAGCTCAAGCCCGGCAGTGCGCGTCGAGCTGAACCCCGAGCAGCTTGCCGACAACGGCATTGGTCTTGAGGCGGTGCGCACGGCCCTTGCCGCAGCGAACGCCAATCGGCCCAAGGGCGCATTCCAGAACGCGCAAAACCGCTGGGCCATCAACGACAACGATCAGATTTTCAAGGCCCAGGACTACAAGCCGATCATCGCCGGGTATAACAAGACAACCGGGGCTGCGGTGCGCGTGGGCGACCTGGGCACGGTGACAGACAGCGTGTCGAACATCCTGACGGGCGGCGTGGCCGGCATCAATCCAATCAAAGGTCCCCCGGGGCAACTGGAAGACGCGATCATGCTTTTCGTGTTCAAGATTCCAGGCGCGAACGTGATTTCGACCGTGGACAACGTGATGGCCGAGATGCCGCACCTGCAGGCATCCATCCCGCCGACGATCAAGATCAACGTGGCCGTGGATCGCACCGTCACCATCCGCTCCAGCGTGCATGACGTGGAGATCTCGCTCATGATTAGCGTGATGCTGGTGGTGCTGGTGGTGTTCATGTTTTTGCGCGAGGTGTGGGCCACCATTATTCCCTCAGTGGCCGTGCCGTTGTCGCTGCTGGGCACATTCGGCGTGATGTACCTGGCCGGCTACACGATCGACAATCTCTCCCTGATGGCGCTGACCGTGGCAACCGGTTTTGTGGTGGACGACGCGATCGTGGTGATTGAGAACATCACGCGTTACCTGGAAAAGGGGATGGATCCCTTTGAAGCCTCGATGAAGGGGTCGAAGGAGATCGGATTTACAGTGCTATCGATGAGCACCTCGCTCATTGCCGTGTTTACGCCGATCCTGCTGATGGGCGGGATTGTGGGCAAGCTGTTTCGCGAGTTTGCGGTCACGCTTTCAGTGGCAATTGCCGTTTCGATGGTGGTGTCATTGACCACGACGCCGATGCTTTGCGCCCGTTTTCTCAAGTCACGGGACGAAAGCCGGCATGGGCGCATCTATCGGGCAAGCGAAGGTGCCTTCAACTGGTTGCACAGCGAATACGCGTCCGCGTTGCGGTGGGTGCTGCGCCACCAGTGGCTGATCCTGGGCGTTGCGGTGGGGACCGCGGCGCTGAACGTTTACCTCTACATCATCGTGCCCAAAGGGTTCTTCCCGCAGCAGGACACGGGACGGCTGGGCGGACGAACGATCGCCGCGCAGGATATTGCCTTCGATGCAATGAAGGAAAAGCAGCGTCAACTGGCGCAGATGACGATTGAGGATCCGGCCGTCCTGTCGGTAACGTCATTTGTGGGCGGCGGCCCGGGCGGCGGCGGCAGCAACACGGGCGGCATGTTCCTTGCACTCAAGCCGCTGAGCGACCGGCCGGGACGGGTGTCAGCCGATCAGGTCGTGGCGCGGTTGCGGCGCAAGCTGACCAGCGTTCCCGGCGCAACGCTTTTTCTGCAGGCCCAGCAAGACATTCAGGTTGGCGGCCGCGGCAGCTCGGCACAATACCAGTACACACTTTCAGACGAGGATCTGAATGAGCTGAACACATGGGCTCCAATGCTGGAGGCACGCGCGAGGAAAATGCCGCAGCTTGCCGACGTCTCGACCGATCAGCAAAGCCAGGGGCTGGCGACGAACCTGGTGATCGACCGGGATACGGCTTCGCGGCTGGGGGTTACAGCTGCGATGATCGACTCCACGCTGTACGACGCTTTTGGCCAGCGTGAAGTGTCGACCATGTACACCGGGCTGAACCAGTATTTTGTTGTGATGGAAGTGGACCCCAAGTTCCAGCGCAGCCCGGACGCCTTGAATGGCATCTTCATCAAGTCGTCGAGCGGCGCAATGGTGCCGCTATCAACCATCGCTCACTATGAAAACCGCCGCACATCGCTGGCGGTGAATCACCAGGGACAATATCCGGCAGTCACGCTGACCTTTAACCTGGCGCCCAACGTTGCGCTTGGTGATGCCGTGGACGCATTGCAGCAGGTGCAGCGCGAGATGGGCATGCCTTCAACGATTCATCCGAGCTTCCAGGGAACAGCGCAGGCCTTTCAGGACTCGCTCAAGAACGAGCCCTACTTGATTCTTGCCGCGCTGGTGGCCGTTTACATCGTGCTTGGCATCCTCTACGAGAGCCTGATCCATCCGCTGACCATTTTGTCCACGCTACCGCCTGCGGGCGCGGGCGCGATTCTGGCGCTGCTGATCACGGGAACCGATTTGAGCATCATCGCCCTGATCGGCATTATTTTGCTGATCGGCATTGTGAAGAAAAACGCGATCATGATGATCGATTTCGCACTGCAGGCCGAGCGCGAGCAGGGTCTGCCGCCGGTTGAGGCGATTTATCAGGCCTGCCTGCTGCGCTTCCGCCCCATCATGATGACGACAATGGCTGCGCTTTTCGGAGGCATGCCGCTGGCGATCGGGATGGGCGTGGGCTCAGAGCTGCGCAAACCGCTGGGCATCACCATCGTCGGCGGGTTGCTGGTTTCACAGGCGCTCACGCTCTTTACCACTCCGGTGGTTTACCTGTTCTTCGACAAGTTGCAGTGGAAGGTGATGAAGCTGCAAAAAGTGGGCGTGGAGCTGGGCGAGGCTCCGGGGGACTGAGGAAGAAGGACCGCTTCAGTCCGGGGATTCCTCGCAAGCGCCGCAGCTGGAAATCTGGCTGCGTGAGACCGATTCGCTGTTTCCGGCGGATTGATGATATTGTCGAAATAATCCCGCTCCGCGAATCATGGGATTTTTCCCAAAAACCCAGCAGTCAGCACTAACCGCTTTAAACTTCGCATTTTCATTGCCTGAATCACTGCACACTTGTCGCGGCGCGGCACACGTGTCGATGCGGTTTACTTCATTTCATTCGAAAGGCTAGCGCATACCGATGACCGAACCCTACGAGGCAAACGACGCCAATCTTGTTTTGACTGTTGAGGAGATTTCAAACCTTGCCGCGGAAGGGGGAAAGCCCGCCGACACCCTGATGAATGTGGTGGCGCTCATTGCCAAGCGGTTCAGAACCGATGTGTGTTCGGCCTACCTGCTTGAGCCGGATCGATCCAACCTGGTATTGGCAGCGACGCTCGGCCTGCACCCCAAGAGCATTGGCACATTGCGCATGCCGTTGAATGAAGGGCTTTCAGGCCTGGTGGCCGAGCAGGTGATGCCGGTTGCGGTGGACGATGTGAGAAACCATCCCCGCTTCAAATACTTCAGCGAGTCCGGCGAAGACCAGTACCATTCGTTTCTCGGCGTTCCCTTAATCCACCATGGCGTGCTTCAGGGGGTTCTTGTGGTGCAAACCAAGGATCCGCGCACCTATCGGGAAAACGAAGTGCACATGCTGTCTGAAGCGGCCGCGCAGGTGGCGCCGGTGGTGAGTGAGGCGCGCACGCTGGCACGCTTTATCGCTCCGGCACAGGAGCGGCTGTGGGCGCTAGCGAATAATGTGTGGTGGAGCTGGGACCACGATTGCATTAGCCTGTTCCGGGATTTGAATCCAAAGCGCTGGCGCGAGCTGAATCAGAATCCCATCTCGCTGCTGAGCGAGATGCCGCTGGGCGAGATTGAACGCCGAGCCGCCGAGTTGGTGCTTCACAGCAGAATCAATTACGTGTATCGGCGCCAGCAGGAGTATCTGAACGCGGACCGCACATGGGGCGCCGCGAATGCGGGAGTTCTGCGCCCTCGGCCGATTGCTTATTTTTCTGCTGAGTTCGGCATGCACGAGTCGCTGCCGATTTACTCAGGCGGGCTGGGCGTGCTGTCGGGCGACCACATCAAGAGTGCGTCTGACCTGGGGATACCGTTGATTGGCGTCGGCTTGTTTTACGGGCAGGGATACTTTCTGCAACGGCTGGACGAGACCGGATGGCAGCGCGAAGAATACGTGGAAACCGATGTGCACAAGTTGCCGATGCAGCCAGCGATCGGGGCGAACGGCGAGCCGGTGGTGGTGGAGATTGCGACCAGGAGCGGGATCATCCGGGCCAAGGTGTGGCGCATGAAGGTTGGCCGGTGCGACCTGTTCCTGCTGGACTCGAACGTGGCCGGCAACGCGCCTGAAGATCTGCAGACCACATCGCGGCTGTATGGCGGGGACGCGCGGACGCGCATCCGGCAGGAGTTGCTGCTGGGCATTGGCGGCTTCCGCGCATTGAAGGCCATGGGCATTGCGCCGGGCGTGCTGCATTTGAACGAGGGGCACAGCGGATTTGTGGTGTTCGAAGCAATTCGCGATCGCATGGTGGAGGAGGGCCTCGACTTTGCAACGGCGGCCAGCCTGATTCCGCGCGAAGTGATTTTCACCACGCACACACCGGTGCCTGCGGGACACGACCGCTTCAGCGCCGACCTGATGGAAGAGCACCTGGGCCCGCTGCGCGATCAGCTCGGCATCTCTCATGAAAACATGATGGGCTTCGGACGCGAGTATCCCACTGATTATGGAGAGAACTTCTGCATGACGGTGCTTGGCCTTAAGCTGGCGCGGCGCGTGAATGCCGTTTCGTCGCTGCATGGAGAAGTTTCGAGAGCCATGTGGAAGTGCCTTTATCCGGGCCGTCCTGAAGACGCCGTGCCCATCGGTCACATCACCAATGGAGTTCACGTGCCCTCGTGGCTGGCGCCGCAGATGTGCCGGCTCTACGATCGTCATCTCGGGGTGGACTGGCAGCATCACAGCAGCTATCCCAGGACATGGGAAAAGATTGAGAGCGTTGACGACGGCGAATTGTGGGAGACGCACCTGAGCCTGAAAGCGCAGCTGATTGATTTTGCGCGGCGTCGAGCAAAGGAACAGGCGGAGCGGCGCAAGGAGCCGGCCGAGTCGCTGCAGAAGCTGAGCAAGGTTCTTTCGCCGGACGCTTTGACGATTGGCTTTGCGCGGCGGTTTGCCACCTACAAACGAGCCAACCTGGTGCTGACAGATATCGAACGGCTCATCTCGATGGTGAACGATCCCAAGCGCCCGGTGCAGTTTCTGTTTGCCGGCAAGGCGCATCCTCACGACGAACCGGGTAAGCGCGTGTTGCAGCAGATTGCGGAGTTGATGCGCGACTCCAAGTTCCAGACCAAGCTGGTGTTCATTGAGGACTACGACATCAACGTGGGCCGCTACCTGGTGCAGGGCGTGGATGTGTGGCTGAACAATCCAAGAAGGCCGCTGGAGGCTTCGGGCACGAGCGGACAAAAAGTTGTGCTCAATGGAGGCTTGAACCTTTCAGTTCTCGATGGCTGGTGGGCAGAAGCGTATGACGGCTTGAACGGCTTTGCCATCGGGGGAGGCAGAACCCACTCCAACATGGATGTCCACGACAGCCGCGACGGAGAAGATCTTTACCGGGTGCTGCACGACGAAGTGATTCCGCTGTTCTACCAGCGCGACCGGGACGGGCTGCCGCGTGGATGGATCACGCGGATGAAGCGGACGATCCGGACGCTGGGATGGCGCTTCAATGCCGACCGCATGGTGATGGACTACACGCAGAAGTGCTACATCCCTGCGGCGGGCGGAACGTCGAGCGAGATCCGGTTGTACTCGTAGGGACTGTTAGTCCGCGAAGACTTCTTCGCGGACGGGGACCTGTTCGACGAGCTTGACGGGGTAGTATGCGTTGCGGGTGTATTGCTTGACCATGCGATTGGTGTTGAAATAGGAGCCGTTGAAGGCGATGGTGNNGTGTACCCTTCGATGCATCCCTCGATCCACCAGCCGTCAAGAATGGAAAGGCTGGGAACTCCGTTGAGGGCGGCCTTCATGCCGCTGGTACCTGAGGCTTCATAAGGCCGCTTGGGGGTGTTGACCCAAACGTCGACACCTGCCGTGAGCAACGCGCCCAGGTCCCACGCGTAGTTTTCGAGATAGACGACGCGCAGAACGTCGCCAGAAAAGCGGGCAGCCTCTTCGACAACCCTCTGGATGAGAGCCTTGCCGGGCCCATCCTGAGGATGCGCCTTGCCGGCATAGAGAATCTGCAGGCCTCCAGCGGCAGTGGCAATCTTGAGCAGGCGCTCAGGGTCAGTAAACAACAGGTTCGCACGCTTGTAAGTGGCAGCCCTGCGGGCAAAGCCAAGGGTGAGCACTTTTGGATTGAGCAGCAGGCCTGTGCGCGTGGCTACCTCAGTGAACAATGCCTCCTTCGCGAGAGCGTGCGCGGCTTGAATCTTCGCTGCAGGCAGATCGATGGCGTTGCGCAGGTAGAGGTTGTCGCGCCGCCATGCTGGAATGTGCTCATCGAGCATCTGCTGAATGGGTTCCGACACCCAGGTGGGGGCNNAGCGTCACGTTGAGCAGGCCGTCATGAAAACAGCCTTGCTTCTCAAGGCGCGCGGTGCGATCACCGCCGAGGATGCGAATGGCCTGCTCAATTGAGAAGCGGTCGTGTCCGGCCGGAACCGGGGTGTGCGTCGTGAAAACGCACTTTTTGCGCACCTGTTCAATGTCGGCTTCAGTAGCTGCGCCCAGAGGGCCGCCACCCAGTTCCCGCTCAAGCAGCGCTAACGTAAGCAGAGCTGCGTGCCCCTCGTTCATGTGGTAGACATTGATCCGATAGCCGAGTGCGTGCGCCATGCGCGCACCGCCCATACCGAGAACAATCTCCTGCTGCAGGCGGTAGTTGGTGTCGCCACCGTATAGATGGTCAGTCAGGCCGCGATCCCATCCCGAGTTTTCTTCCACATCGGTATCCAGAAGGTAGATGGGCACCACATGGCCGGAACGGCCCTTCATGTCGTAGCGCCAGGCACGCACTGTGACGATGCGGTCTTCCACTGAGACGGTGACGCGCGCCGGTTCCTCAGTACAGAAAGCCGCGGGATCCCATGGCTGAACCTCTTCACTCTGCAAGCCGGAGCGATCAAGGTGCTGCTGAAAATATCCCTTGCGATGGATGAGCGAAAAGGCGATGAGGGGAATACCGAGATCGGCCGCGGAGCGCAGCGTGTCTCCCGCCAGGACGCCAAGGCCGCCCGAATAGGTCGGCATGGATGGATGGATCGCAATCTCCATGGAGAAGTACGCGACGTGTCCTGCGTTCGGAAACGTCTCGTAAGAAAAAGGCTTTGTTGATCCCTGTTGCATCAGTTCAATTTCTCCGTGCCGCTGTCACCCGGCGAGTGAGCCCTCCGCAGAGGTGAATCCACCAGCGGCGCACCAGGTCTTGGCTACCCACCCGGTCCTCTTTGGGCACAGCATCATCCGATTTTATCAAGATTCTGCTTAATGGATGCTTAGAGTCATCCAACTTCTGTGGGATGTGCAGGGTGCACAGAAGAAAGCGGGAGCACAATTTGCAATTGATTCTGATTGTGACCGTCCGGCGGGTTGGGGCAAATGAGCACTGTCTAATCCGCGAACAAAAGCCCCGCAGCCTGAAGCGCGGCCGCGGGGCTCTCGAAGGAACGAATTAATCCAGCTTGTGAGCGCCGTTTGAAGCGTGGCAGATGTGAATCTCGGGCACGATGCCGGTTTTGGCCGCGTACCGTTCACCCAGGGCCTTGGCGAAAGCGGGGGCGTGGCTCTGCTCCACCAGGTTGATGGTACAGCCGCCGAAGCCTCCACCGGTGAGGCGCGCGCCGATCAGGCCCGGCAAATCCTGCGCCAGGGCCACCATCGTATCGGCTTCGACACAGCTGCCGTCAAAGTCGCCGCTGTAGCTGGCGTGAGCCTCGGCCATCAGTCGGCCCAACTCCTTCATGTCGCCGCGCAACAGCGCCTCAGAGGCTGCGACCGTGCGCAGATTCTCGCTGATCACGTGACGTGCGCGCATCAGCGACTTGGGCTCCATCTCATGACCCCACTTATCGAGGTCTTCGAGTGTGGCATCGCGCAGGAATGGAACTCCGGGGCGGTGGCTGGCGATAATCGCGCAGGCAGCTTCAGACTCGCGGCGGCGGGTGGGGTAGTCGCCGCCCGAAATGGAGTGCTTGACCATCGTGTTGGCGATGACCAGCGCTACATCGGCGGGAATGGGAGCCAGACGGAAGCTGAGATCGCGGCAGTCGAGCAGCAGCGCGTGATTCTCCTTGCCGTTCGCGGAAATGAACTGGTCCATGATGCCGCANNAGACCGGAGCCCAGGGGTACATCGCCCCACAAGCTCATGCTGAAGCCGGGAAATTTGTTTCCCTCTCCGGTAAGGATGACGACCACGCCGATGGGATAATCGCTCCAGTTTTTGGACGGCTTGGTGGGCAAGGCCGCTGCCTCAAAGCTTTTTTCCTCTCCAAAGTTCTCGGAGTAGATGACGATCTTTCCGTCGTTGCGCGGCGAGATAGCAGCTAGCGTGGCAAAGTTGATGGCCACGGGCATGACGAAGCCCTCGGCGTAGTCGGTGTGCTCACCGATCAGGTTGACGCGGCCGGGAGCCACGAACAGCGCGGGCTCGGCATTGAAACGGGCAATGTGCATGGAACGGAGGACGGCTGGATCGTGCATTTGAGTTAATACCTCGCGATTGAGTTCTGAACGGTTCGACAGGCCATTGCGTAGATGGAATGCGCATTTGGCCCTGAGTGGTCAGGATGCTGAAAACCCGGCGAACGGAAGGCTTGCAGCCCTGCTCCGATGATAATGAGAACGTTTTCTTGGTCTGCTCTATAGGTGCCCGTATTCGTCATCCGCCTCATTCTCCGATTGGGGCTGCGCAGGCTGCCATATATCTTTCCCAGATGCGGTCGAGCCAAGCCTCATGTTCCGGCTTCATCAGGACCGATCGCAGGCATGTAACTAGCGTGTTCTCAACTTGATTTTGGCCTGTGTCCGCGGGCGCAAACCACGACTCCGGCAATTGTACAAGAGCCAAGTGCAGGTCATGTGCGGCGCACGAATCAAAAATTGCCCGCGCGCGCTGCGAGGACTGATCAGGGGATTCGGCCTGGAGCTTCCAGACCACAATATCCAGTTCGGGGTGGCCGGCGACAAGTGGCTGAACACGCGCGTCGGCGCGCAGGCGCCGGTCCAACTCAAGCGCGGCGGCACGGCCCTGGGCAAGGCCGCGGGCAAACTCCCCCGAGGGCGAAAGCGGCAAAAACTGCTGGGTAGCCCACAGGGCCACGGCGGCTGCACCCGCGCGCGAGCACTCCAGGCTGATTTCGCCGAGATGCACGGGGCCCCCGGCGAGCGATTTCGGCTCGTTGGCGTGGGGGGGCAGTTGTTTTGAGGTGAAGTACGTGTAGGGGGAATCGTGCTTGTAGAAGCGGCCTTCCGCGGGGTCGCGGAAAAGGACGCACCCGCAGCCATAAGGTTGCAGGCCGTGCTTGTGTGGATCGATGACGATGGAATCGGCCTGGGCGATCGCAGCGTAGGCACTGCGAGCCGGCTCGTCCAGCGCATCGGGAATGAGTTTGAAGTAGCCGCCATAGGCCGCATCCACGTGCACTCTGAATCCGTAGCGCTCTCTGAGCGCAAGAATCTGGGGCAGCGGGTCAACAGCGCCGATGGCCGTGGTGCCAAGGGTGCAGACGACCGCTGCGACATCGCCTTTTTTGAGCTCGGCCTCGAGCCGGTCCATGCGCATGCGGCCTCGATGGTCGGCAGGAACCTGCGAGAACGGAAGTTTGAGAACGGCGGAGATGCGGTGGTGGGTGTAATGCGCCTGCTCGGAGGCAAGAATCCTCATGCCGGGGCGCGTTCCCGCCGCTTGGCCGGCGACCCACAGAGCCTCAAGATTGGCCAGCGTTCCACTCGATGTAAGGTGGCCAAGGTACTCCGACCAGCCAAACATGCCGGCAAGCTCGCGGACCGCCTCAATTTCCATCTCCGAACTGGCCCGTCCGCCGTCGCGAGCATGGTTGTTGGGATTGATCTTCATCGCCAGAGCGTAGGCGGCGCGGGCAAGCGGATGAGGCGGCTTGAGCATCTGCCCGGCATACAGAGGGTGGAAGTAGGGATAGTTGTCGCTCAGACGGTGGGCGACGCCCTCAAGAACGCTTGCCATCCGCTCGGTATCCGCGGCGGGTGCGAGGCTGGGAAGCGCGGAAAACTCAGCTTCAAGCAGCTCCGTTGCGCGGGATAACAGGCCGGGGACGGGATCGAGGGGCATGGCGACCTCTCACAGTATCACAGCCGGAAATGGGATGCTAAGGCCCATTCCAGTCAGCGGGTTCCAGAAACAGGAATCGCGAAGTGAGACGGTGAACGATAATTCATGTAGAGATTTTTGACACCAATGATACACTGTTTGCAGCGTTAGAGCCGAACCGGGCGTGAGCAGTAACTCGCCCAACCAAGCAAGATTCTGCCAGTGGTCGCTCCGATTCATCAAGCGCAATTCAATACAGGAAATACGAGCAAAATGGAACAAGGTACTGTGAAGTGGTTCAATGACGCGAAGGGCTTCGGCTTTATTTCGCGCCAGAACGGCGAAGATGTGTTTGTGCACTATTCCGCGATCAACTCAAGCGGTTTCAAAAGCTTGCAGGAAGGTCAGGCAGTGCAGTTCAACGTGGTAAAGGGGCCCAAGGGCTGGCAAGCTGCTGACGTACAGCCGCTCTAAGCCCTCCAGGCCGGATTCCGGCAGAATCTAGCAAGCACAAGCGAGGGCTGGGGGAGATCCCGGCCCTCGCTTGTCTGACACGGTGGCCTTCTCGGGCCACGCAGTTAGGTGTGTGCCGCCCGCAGGCGCTTGGCTAACCTTGGTTCAGCCGCCAGAACGCTGCATTTAAGGCCGTTGCAAAGCTCACCCATGCCCAATAGGGCGCCAATAACCACGCCGCGACCGGGGAAATCTGCCTGAAAATTATCGTGGTGATGCCGATGGCCACCCAAAGCAGCGCGACTTCAGCGAGTGCGGCACCCAGGTTGTGCGCTCTGAAAAATATCCACGACCAGGCAAGGTTCAAGACTAACTGCACCAGGAAAAGCGCCAGACCCCATGTCCGCAGTGGCGAATCGGCTGCCAGCCAGACCCGCCAGGCGGCAACAGACATCAGTGCATAAAGTAACGTCCACACCGGGCCAAAGACCCAGTTCGGGGGAGCAATGGACGGCCTTGCGAGCGTCCTGTACCACCCGGTCACTTCATCGGCAGTCCAATAGGCGCCGAGTCCCGCAAAAGCGAAACAAACACCCAACCACACGAGCAACGCGATCCACCGCATTCCGTTCATCCGGTCCTCTTGGAGTTGGTGTGCCCGCAGGGCGTATCGTCCGGGAGCACTTCGCCAAAGGTACACGAATTGGGAAGCTTCTAAAGATCCCAGGTTGGCGCGCTGCCAGGAACTGCATTGCCGGCGAAAGAATCTGAGCCGCTCCATTCGGGAACCAGGAAGCTTTCCTTCGGATGCGCCTCGGGGCCCTGCGCATTGCGGTGATGACGGCGAAGCGACTCCTGAATCTCGTGGATCGCCGCTAGCCGCTCAGCGTGCGACTGCCGATCCCAGAACATGACAAAACCTTGGCCACAAACGCAACAATTGGTTTCTGCGTTTCCGTTTGTTCTCTTGCAAAGTACCTGCATTTCGACCTCATGCGGGCTGGGACGGTCCCCCAGCCATCCAAGCGACGATAGTGCGGCCCGTACCAAGGTGAACATTCCACCATGGCTGCAACGAGGGCGGTCTTTCGGGGCAGTGTGAGGTCCCCATTTCGAGTGACCAGCGACAAAAGATACGGTTACCAAGGGTTGGGTACCCGGCGGACGCCTCAAAAAGATCAAGCGACCAGACAAGAAGAGGCCCGGCAGGTTCAGTTGCCGGGCCCCGGGGGTGTAACCGTTCAAGACCGTGTCAATGTTTCGCCGGGGGATTCGCTGGAGGTGCCGCAGGCGGGCAGGGCGTCTTCTCGAATAGCTCCAGATTCTCGCCTTTCCACACCATGGCGGAGTGAATGCGGTTGTATCCGCTGGGGTGATCGAAGAAGACAAATTCTTCGACAGGGCCGGGCCGCATCTTGCGATACTCCGACAAGTGGATGGCAGCCTGGGCGAACCCATCGGGCTGGCGGGCTGCATTCAGGCCGAACATGTCGGCCTCTTTTTCCTGAGTGCGCGTGACGGTGTTCATGATCGGCGTGAGCGCAAAAAACAGAACCCCTGACATCAGCGCTGCCAGCGGCAGCACCGCAGGGTCGCTCACCTCGCGAATGTCCCAGCGCGCTCCCCAACGCTCGAGCGCCCAATCGAGCCCCCAGTAGAGATAGGCAAACGAGACGAGAGACAAGACCGCGAGGAAGAAGAGGAACTTGGGAATGTGGTTCATGACATAGTGCCCCATCTCATGACCCATGACCGACTGAATTTCTTCAGGCGAGCCGCGCTTGAGCAGATTGTCGTTCAGCGTAATGCGCATGGTGTTGGCAAAGCCACTGACGTTGGCGCTCATGCGCGTGGTCTGGCGGCTGGCGTCGATCTCGTACACGTCGTTGGTTGGAATCCCGTTGGCATGCGCCATTTTGAGGATCGGCGCCGTGATTTTTGGGTCGTTGAGGAGGGTTACTTTGTTGAAGATGGGCTGCAGGTAGACGGGGCCGATGGCAACCGCAACCATGGCGAAGACCATGGCCACAATTGCGCCCCAGATCCACCAGGTCTTGCTCAGCTTGCGCACAATGGCGAACAGGGCGACGGCGACAAGCCCGCCCAGGACGAGGTTCACCAGAAGAGCCTTACCCTCGTCGCCCATCCATGGACCGAAGGTCTGCGTCGCAAGGCCATACTTGTGCTCGCGGGCGAAGCTCTCGTAGTACTCAAGCGGATAGCCTAACACGTAGGTGACAACGATGAACTGTGCGAAATAGAGGAAGGTCTGCAGCGGCTTGAAGCGGGAGGTGCGCACAGCCAAATCGCGCATACGGGCCGACCACCGCGTTTGCAGAAGCAAAAGATAGATGGCGGAGGAGACAAGGAAATCCCAGAGAACCAGCCAATAGCCACCTTCGAAATAGGCGTTGGAGCGCGCTGTGGCGGCGGGAGGGATCATGGCCATGTAGGCCTCAGTGGCCGCATCGGCGTTAAATTGCGGTGAAGGCTGGGCCGCGGCAGGAACCTGGGTGATGTCGACGTTGGGCTGAATGGCCGGCTGCGCGCAGGCTGAGCCTGCGGCAATACCGGCAAGCAGGAGAAAGAGTGCAAAGCTCCTCAGATTGAAGTGCATGTTTTTGCCTTTCACAAACGAGAGATTGTTGCGTCTGCATATGGGGATGACAAAGACACAACGGCTAGAGCGCGAAACAGTATCAGAAAGCATTACGGGTTGTCTGGCCCGATGGTTCCCCTTGCGACGGTATATCCTGAAAGGTTGCCGCAATTGCCGACAAGGGAAGCGGCCGGAAAACTCAGGACCCACACAATATCATGAGCAAGCAGACAATTGCAGTCCACCTGCCCGATGGGGCCNNCGGGGGCCACGGCTCATCCGGAAACGGCGAATCCGGGAGCGGCGAGACTCCCTCTGAAGCGACGATGTACGCAGCTGAAGATGCGGCTGCTCCCCGGCTAGTGGATCTGTCGACCCCGTTGACCGCCGACTCGCGCCTTGAACTGGTGACCGAGAAGGACCCTGAGGCGCTGAAAGTTGTACGTCACTCGGCAGCGCACGTGCTGGCTACGGCCGTGCTGGAGTTGTTTCCTGAGACCAAGCTTGGGCACGGGCCCGCTACGGACTCTGGTTTCTTCTACGACTTTTATCGCGAAAAGCCCTTCACGCCTGAGGACCTTGCGCTGATTGAGAAGAAGATGGCGGAAGTGGTGGCGCGCGACGAAAAGTTTGTGCGCGAGTACGAGCCGCGCGAAGAAGCGTTGAAAGAGTTTGAACGCGACGGCGACTTTATGAAAACACACTTCGTGACCAAGTTCACGGAGCCGGGCTCGGAAGTGAGCTTTTACCGCAACGGTAGCTTCGTGGATTTTTGCCGGGGGCCGCATGTGCCTTCCACAGGCCGCGTGAAGGCCGTAAAACTGACGACACTCGCCGGCGCCTACTGGCTGGGCGACGAAAAGAACCCGCAATTGCAGCGCATCCACGGCACGGCGTTCTTCTCGCAGAAAGATATGGATGCGCATTTTGCGCGGCTTGAGGAAGCAGCCAAGCGCGACCATCGCGTGCTGGGCAAGCAATTGGACCTCTTCAGCATTCAGGAACTGGCTGGCGCGGGACTCATCTTCTGGCATCCAAAAGGCGCCATGATCCGCAAGATCATGGAGGACTGGATGCGCGACGAGTGCATCAAGCGCGGATACCAGCTTGTGTACACGCCGCACGTGGCGAAGATCAACCTGTGGCAGACCTCGGGACACGAAGGCTTCTACGCGGCCAACATGTTCACGCCCATGGAACTGGACGATGCGAGTTATCGGATGAAGCCGATGAATTGCCCGTTCCACATTCTCATCTACAAGAATTCGCCGAAGAGTTATCGCGATTTGCCAGTGCGCTATGCGGAATTAGGCAACGTGTACCGGTACGAGCGCTCCGGCACCATGCACGGTCTGCTGCGCGTGCGCGGCTTTACGCAGGACGACGCGCACATCTTCTGCATGCCTTCGCAGATTGAGAGTGAAGTGGCAGCGTGCATTGATTTTGCCGAGGCGGTGCTGAAGACCTTTGGTTTTTCCGAATTCAAGATTGAGCTGTCCACGTGGGATCCGAACGACAGGGCGCACTACGCGGGATCCAATGAGAACTGGGACCTGGCCATCCGGTCGCTGGACAATGTGCTGAAGGCGAAGGGCATTCCGTACAAGACGATTCCGGGCGAAGCCGCATTCTATGGACCGAAAATCGACGTGAAGCTTGTGGACGTGCTGGGCCGTTTATGGCAGCTGTCCACGGTGCAGTTCGACTTCAATCTTCCAGCGCGGTTCGAGCTTGAGTACGTGGGTGAAGATGGAGGGCGGCATCAACCGGTGATGGTGCATCGCGCGCTGTTCGGCTCGGTGGAGCGGTTCTTCGGCGTGCTGATCGAGCACTACGCCGGCGCCTTCCCCCTGTGGCTTGCGCCGGTGCAGGTGGGCCTGGTGCCCATCAGCGAGCGGCACAAGGCGTACTCAGACAAGGTGGAAAAGGCGCTGAAAGACGCGGGCCTGCGCGTGGAAGTGGACGACCGCAACGAGAAGATGAACGCCAAGATTCG
>PLST01000071.1:0-193 GCA_003164255.1 Acidobacteriaceae bacterium
AATCAGGTTTTGAAAGGGCGCGGCTCGGGTACCCTCTGGGTCGCTGCGCCACTCGACGACCTAAATGAAGCTGGACATTACGGGATGCGGAAAAACTCCGAGGGTGAGATGGTTTGTATCAGGGCACGAGTTTGCTCGTGCCGAAAAGGCTGCAAAATAAGCGTCGGGCTTCAGCCCCTGCCAATTTCGCCCG
>PLST01000071.1:370-6590 GCA_003164255.1 Acidobacteriaceae bacterium
CGCTGTGCCGGACTGCTTCGGCAGGATGGCCCAGAGATCCCGGTTGTTGTTGCTGACGCCGAGAGCGAGCAGGGTTTCAAGCGCGCCGGGGTCGAAGTCGGCGAGGAAGACGGCGGCTGCGTGCGCGTCAAGGCGTGTTGTGGCGCTGCGGCCACCAGCGGAGATGTTGAGCAGCAATTGTGCTTGATCGGGCGCGGCGGTTACGTTGACGGCCTCGCCGTTGACGATTGCGCTCAGTTGGACGTGGTGGAGCTGGTTGGCGGCTGAGAGGCTCTCAGTCTTCGAGAGAGCGTAGTCGAGTCCGGTCATGGAGACGCGCACCAGCGAGGTGGAGTCGTATCCGTCCTTAGTGGCTGTGAAGTTGAAGCTGGCCGTGCCCACGGGGTGGCCGAGTTTCGACACCTCAAAGCTGGCGGACTGGGCAGCGGCCGAGGCTGAGGCAAAAGCGAGAGAACCGGCGGAACATACCAGAAAAGCAAAGCGACGCATCCGAGTTTTTCCCATCAATGACTAGTTAGACACGAATTCGACAAAACGGTTGCATGGTCGACAGGCCTGGTTTGGTTGGGTAAAGCAGAAATCCGGTTGCCGCGAGGCTGGCACTTCCACGCGCCGCGGCCTGGGTGCGCTGAATCCGCCGGAATGCTAAGCTTCGAAAGTCATTTGTCGGCGTGGAGGTAAAAGGCATGGAACGTGAGGGAATGAAGGATTCGGCGCCCGAGGCACGAAGGCATTTGTTTTACGAAACCTCTCACTCCCCTTCGCTCGTCGACCTGGTGGGGTACGAGAAGGCCAAGGACATTGTCGATTTCTGCTTCATTGCCAGCCCCTATTACCCGACTGCCGCGATGATGGAGGACATGCAGCGGAATCTTCCCAACCTGATCAAGTCGTACCCTTCGAACAGCGCGAAAACCAGCCAGAAAAATCTGGCATCGGTGTTAAATGTGAATCCGGAGAATTTGATCATCGGTAACGGAGCCACAGAGCTGATCGTGCTGATCAATACGCTGCTCATCAACCGGATTGCGGTGCCGGTGCCGACCTTTGGCGAATACATTGAAAAGCTGCGCGACTATCGCGACGCGGAACTGTTTAGGCTCGATCCGGATGAGCAATATCAATTGCGGCTCAATGAGTATCTGACCTGGGTCCGGCGAAAAAATCTGAGTGCATTGCTGGTCATCAACCCCGGCAATCCCACCGGCCAGCTCTTCTCCCGCGAGGAGATGGTCGATTTTCTCGAGCAGACCAAGGATCTCGAACTTGTGATCGTGGACGAGTCATTCATTGACTTCGCCGGCGAGGAGGTTCCGAGTCTTCTTCCGGTGGCCTACCGCTATTCCAATCTGCTCATCGTACGAAGCGTAAGCAAGCATTGCGGCGTGCCCGGACTGCGCATCGGGTACTGCTATTCCGGCAATCTGTACCTTTTGAATCGCCTGCGTCGGTTTATTCCCACGTGGAACCTGAACAGCGTGGCGCAATATTTTCTGTCGTTGCTGCCTTCGACGGATGCTGATTACCAAGAGGCGCGGAAACGGTTGATCGGCGACGTGCGCTGGCTTTATAACGCTCTGAAGGAAACGCCGCATCTCGAGGCGTATCCGACCGGCGCCAACTTCGTGCTGTGCAAAATCACCAGCGGGCTCACGGCTGCTGAAGTGCAGGCGAAGCTGCTGACCGAGCACATGATGTATGTACGCGACTGCTCAAACAAGACGGGCATGGATCGCTACCACATCCGCATAGCCTCGCAGGGCCACGACAAGGACGAGCGGCTGGTGGAAGCGCTACGCGCGCTCGTCCACTAAACGTCGCTAAGACAAAACTCTTACTTGAGGAATTGAATGAATCGTCCCACCGTCCTTGTCGTCACGCGGCGCATGATGCGCAAGAATCGCGTCATCGACTATCTCGGCGAAATCCATTTCGAGTTCCTGATGAAAATGCGCATTCTGCCCGTCATGGTTCCCATCGCGCAGGGCGCGCTCCAGTGTCTGCCGCAGTACATGGAAGGCATGAGCGGCCTTCTGCTGGTCGAAGGGGACGACGTTGAACCGACGCGCTACAAAGCGGAAAAGGCCAACTTTACATATCTGGAAAAAACAAATCCGTACAAGGATGAAATGGAGATCCGTCTCATCCGCCACGCCCTGCGCCATGGCCTTCCCATGCTCGGCATCTGCCGCGGAGCGCAGTTGATCAATGTGGTGTGCGGGGGCACGCTCCATGGCGACGTGCAAAAAGAAAAGGGCTCAGAGCGGAAACATATCGACCATACACCCCATCACTACGACACCTATCGCCACCCCGTGACGCTTGTTGACGGCACCCCGCTGAGGCGCTGGTACGGACAAAGCGAGCTCAACGTCAACAGCTACCATCACCAGGGCATTCGCGACCTCGCCTCGCGCTTCAAGCCGATGGCGTACGCGGATGACGGGCTGATTGAGGCGTACTACGACCCGAAGGCGGACTTCCTGGTCGGGCTGCAGTTTCACCCGGAACGGATGCTCGAGGAGTACGCCGGAAATTCGCGCGTATGGAAGGCATTCGGCGCGGCAGTCAGGAAGAATGGCCGCTTGGCTCCGAAGAATCCGGCCCCGAAAAAGTAAGTGCCTCACCCCTGATTCAGAGATGAGGCACTGTTGGATCCGTTGGGCCCGTTTATGGGCCAGCAAAACCGCCCGGCCTGTATTTACCCCTTGGCCTTGGCGAAGCGCTTGTTCACCTCTGCCCAGTTCACGACGTTCCACCATGCGGCCAGGTAGTCGGGACGGCGGTTCTGGTACTTGAGGTAATAGGCGTGCTCCCAGACGTCGTTGCCGAGAATGGGATAGAGGCCCTGCGAAAGAGGCGAGTCCTGGTTGGGCGTGGTCATGACCGTAAGCTTTCCGCCCTTGAACACCAGCCAGCCCCAGCCGGAGCCGAACTGTTTGGCGGTGGTCTCGTTGAAGGTCTTTTTGAAGGCTTCGAAGTCGCCGAAATCGGCCGAAATCTGGCTGGCGATTGCGCCCGTGGGCGCGCCACCCATCCCCGGTCCCATCAGGGTCCAGAACATGGTGTGGTTCGAGTGCCCGCCGCCGTTGTTGCGGACAACGCCGCGGATGTCTTCAGGAACGGCGGCCAGATCGCTGATGAGGTCGTCAACGGACTTCGCGGCCAGCGTGGGGTGGTTGGCCAGTGCGTTGTTCACGTTGGTGATGTAAGTCTGGTGATGCTTGTCGTGGTGGAGCTTCATCGTCTCTGCATCGATGAAAGGTTCGAGGGCAGCGTAGTCGTAGGGCAGCTGTGCTAGTTCATAAGCCATTGGGGAAATTCCTCCGTTCGAATTGTACTGTGAGAGTTGAACCCTGCGTTAAGCGACAGCCAGCAAGGGTTGGGGACTGAGATTCTGCAACACAATTTTCACACGCGGCGGTGCGGCCTTCTGTTTGTATGGATGCAGAAAAAGAAGAACAGGGTGCAAAACACCAGGGAATAAGAGCAAACAGGAAACCTTTGTAGTGCGGGTAACATCGATAAGGAGGGTAGTGGTTGGCGGCTTTCCCTTAACTTCCCCGCCCATTCCCCAATCTGAAACAGCTTTCAAGAATCTTTCAACCGGAAAAGTTGTGTGCATCGATGAGCAATCAGGCGGAATACCTGTGGCTTGAGCAGCAGGGCGAGGCGTTTGGCTCGCCGGGCCTTGAGCCGCGCTGGACCTCAAGCGTGAAAGATGCGGTGGGCACGGCCTACTCGGCTTCAAGCCGGGTGTGGTTCACCTGCTCGCATGGAATCCTGAACGAGATCTACCACCCCACCATCGACCGCGCCCAGATCCGCGACATGGAGTTCCTGGTAACGGACGGCGAGACCTTTTTCCACGAGGAGAAGCGCGACCTGGTATCGAAGTTCGAATACATCGACGCGGAAGCGCTGGGCGTTCGCTACATCAACAGCGATCCAGGTGGCCGCTACACGCTCACGAAGGAAATCATCTGCGACCCGCACCACAGCGTGGTTCTACAGCACGTAAAGCTCGAAGGCCATCCCGATCTGCTGGCGCGGCTCAAGGTTTACGCGCTGCTGGCCCCGCATCTGGACGACGGCGGCGCACGGAACACGGCGCGCGCGGCAGACATTGCCGGAAAAAAGGTCTTGCTCGCCTGGAAGAACGAGTGGGCTCTGGCCATGTCCGCCAGTTGCGGTTTCTCGCGCGTGAGCTGCGGCTTTGTGGGTGCGAGCGACGGCTGGCGCGACCTGTTGGACAACTTCCGCATGGATTGGGAGTTCGGCTCGGCCACCGGCGGCAACGTGGCCGTGATGGGCGAGATAGGCCTGAAGGGCGCAACCGAGTTCACCCTGGCCATCGGTCTCGGCGAAGGAACGCATACGGCGGCGCAAAAGACGATGGGCGCGCTGGCGATGCCGTTCGTGGATCAACGTACCCGCTTCATCGAGCAGTGGCGACGGGTCGCAAATCCGGAGTGGCTTGCCACAAAGTCCGGCGACGGCGGCAAGCTGATGCGAGTTAGCCACAACGTGTTGCTGGCCCATGAAGACAAGACCTATTCGGGAGCGTTTGTCGCATCGGCCTCCATCCCGTGGGGCGAGACCAAGAGCGATGACGACCTGGGCGGCTACCACCTGGTGTGGACCCGCGACATGGTACAGACGGCGACCGCTCTGCTGGCTTGCGGGCGCGTGGAAACGGCGCGGAGGGCGCTGGTTTACCTGGCTTGCACGCAGCAGCCCAACGGCGGCTTTGCGCAGAATTTCTGGATCGATGGAACCCCCTACTGGAGCGGCATTCAACTTGATGAGGTTGCCTTCCCGCTCATCCTCGCCTGGCGATTGTGGAAGGCCAACGGCCTGGGCGAGATGAAAATCTTCCCCTTTGTGGAGCGCGCCGCCAGCTTTCTGGTGCGCCACTGCCCCATCACCAACCAGGAGCGCTGGGAAGAAAACCCAGGCTACTCACCTTCCACGCTGGCCGCGGCCATCGGGGGCCTGATCTGCGCGGCCGACATGGCGCGCGCCCACGATTCGGCGGAGATGGCTGTATTCCTTGAGGAGTTCGCCGACTGGATCGAGAAGCATCTTGAAGACTGGACGGTGACCAACAATGGCGTTTTGCTTCCGGAGATCAAGCGCCACTACATGCGCCTGCGGCCGCCGGAGTGCGGTGAAGCCTACGCCCACGAGAACTGCGGCAAAGAGGTCATCCACCTGGCGAACCGTCCGCCGGGAACGCGCTCGGAGTTTGAAGCGCGGGAGATTATCGATGCCGGATTCCTCGATCTGGTCCGCTATGGGGTGCGCCGCGCCGACGATCCGCTGATGGTGGACTCGCTGAAAGTGGTGGACGCGGTGCTGAAGCGCGACCTGCCGCAAGGGCCCGGATGGCTGCGCTACAACTGGGACGGCTACGGCCAGCGGCCCGACGGAGGCCCGTTCCAGGGTTGGGGCCAGGGACGCGTATGGCCGCTGCTTACAGGAGAACGGGCTCACTACGAGCTGGCTGCGGGCAATGGCTATGAGGCCCTGGTCAGAACCTATGAAGCATTCGCCACCTGCGGACAGATGATGCCGGAGCAGGTGTGGGACGAACCGGACATGCCGGAGAGGAGCCTGCGCCTTGGCAAGCCGGCCGGTTCAGCTGTGCCGCTGGTGTGGGCGCATGCCGAATACCTGAAGCTGCTGCGCTCGGCCGCGGACGGCAAGGTCTTCGACCGCATCGATCCCGTCTACGAGCGGTATTGCGAGCCGGAAGGCCGCCGGAAACTGCGCCGCGATCTGGAAATCTACAGCTTCAGAAGGCCGATTCAGACCATGCCGGCCGGAAGCACGCTGCGCATTATCGACGAGAGGCAGTTTCAGGTGATCTGGAGCACAGATGGATGGCAGTCCACGCAGACCGCGTTAAGCCGCAGCCTGGGCAGCGCATGGTTCAGCGCGGACATTCCTCCCGCAACAGGAAGCGAAGCAGTGGTGTGGACCCTCTATTGGCCGGAGCAGGCCGCCTGGCTTGGATACAATATTGAAGTCAAGGTTGATGTTAATTAAACAGTTCCATAGGTGCAGAACGCACTTCAGCGAAAGGAAATGTCTCCGTCCAAATGACTCCCGCCCTTACTGATACCTCTCTCGATACGCTTTCCGTCGATACTCTTCGTCTGCTTGCGGTTGATACCGTGCAGAAGGCCAATAGCGGCCATCCCGGCGCTCCGCTGGG
>PLST01000372.1 GCA_003164255.1 Acidobacteriaceae bacterium
GCCTCTTAGCCATACGATGAGTGTATTTGACTCATCATAATGAGTCAATTACTCCTCGTCGCGGGCGGTTTGTCGCCCATCCGGAAATAGCTCTTTCGGCACCAGTCCCGGACGCCTCACCTTATTGGGTGCCCAGGTCCGAAAAACCGGACCTGGGCACCCGGCAGTTCCACATGGCGCGTTTCAGCACCCAAGACAATGAAAATGATTTGGAGCGGAGGAGTGAGGGCAGGAAGGCCCTCACGACAGCTGGTCAGAAGACCGGCGCAACTTTCCTTGAAGGCATTCGCGGATGGGGCAGCCTAGGGTCGTTTAGGGGTTTTGAGCATCGAATGGTGAGTTCTTGGAAATGGGAGGGGGCGGTTGATTGCCAATCGCTCGGAATACCCCTACAATAGAAGAGAACAATTGCAGGAAAGGTTTGTCTCTAGCGATGCCCAAGGAAAAGATTCACCCCAATTACGACGCGGTGCAGGTAAAGTGCGCCTGCGGAAACCATTTTGAGACTCGTTCGACGCATAAGGGCGACATTCACGTGGAAATCTGCTCGGCTTGCCACCCGTTCTTTACGGGCAAGCAGCGTTTGGTAGATACAGCGGGCCGCGTGGAGCGGTTCCGCCGCAAGTATGCCAAGGCCGGCGAGGCGACGGCAGCGGCCAAGTAAACGGCACCACTGCCATCGGATGAATCGGTTAGCGCGATTGGGCCTCCGCTGCGGCGGAGGCCCAACTTCGTTCGGGAGCCGAGTTTCTCGGGTCTTGGAAAAGGCATTAACCGAGATGGCTGAAAAAGTTGACGCCGGTGTTTTGAGGCGAGCCCCCGGGGCTAAAGAGGCTGCGGAAAAAGGCATCTGTGGTCGGGCGAAATCAGCAGGGGCTGAAGCCGGACGTTGATTTTGCGGGTATTGCGGCACGAGTAAACTCGTGCCCTGATACAAACCACTTCGCCAATGGAGTTTTTCCGCAACCTGTAAAGCCCGACTGAATTGAGTGGACTTATTCGTGAGGCTGAAGCCTCACGCTCCCTCCGGAAAGCCACCGAGGGATTGTTGAGCGGGCAGGAAGCTGGTAGCTAGAGGCTAGCAGCCGAGGTTTTATGGCAGGCAAAGGCTTCACGGTAAACAAGGACTGGGACAACCCTATCGACCACGCGATGCCAGAGCATGGGCGGGTGGCAGCGGAGGTGCGCGTTGGCTCGGTGGTGGTGAGGCCGGCTACGGTGCTGGCTCCCATGGCCGGGGTTACGGACACGGTGTTCCGGCGGTTCATCCGGCACGCGAGTCTTTTCGCCACTTCGACTCGCGCTGTTCTTCCTTCCCCGGTCCCCAAAGGCGAGGGACCGGGGGCACCCAGCCCTGAATTGGACGCGACGGTTGAGTCTGACGTGACGAATGCGCAGAGTGGCTGCGGACTGCTGATGACGGAGTTCACATCGGCCGATGGGCTTGCACGGATGCGGGAGACCAAGCGGCGGCGGTACCTGACCTTTTACGACGACGAGCATCCAATCGGGGCGCAGCTTTTCGGATCGAATGCGGAGACGCTGGCCGACGCGGCGCGGATTGTGCAAGACACCGGCTTTGACACGGTGGATCTGAACCTGGGCTGCCCTGCCAAACGGGTGGTGGGGTGCAACGGCGGCTCGGGCCTGTTGCGCGATTTGCCGAAGATCGGCGAGATTTTTCGCACGGTGCGCAAGGCGGTGACGATTCCCTTCACGGTGAAATTCAGGATGGGCTGGAACCAGAAGCAGATTGTGTGCGTGGAGTTGGCGCGGATGGCCGAGGCGGAAGGGCTGAATGCGGTGGCGCTTCATGCGCGGACGCGTGAACAGGGCTACAGCGGACAGGCGGAGTGGGAGTGGATTGCGCAGATCAAGCAGGCGGTGAAGATTCCCGTGATCGGCAATGGCGACATCCGGACGCCGGAAGATGCGGCGGCGATGGTGTCCGAGACCGGCTGCGACGCGGTGATGATCGGGCGGGCGGCCCCGGCGAATCCCTGGATCTTCAGGCAGATTGCGCAGTACACGGCAACCGGCAGCTATGATCGGGCGACGATGGAAGACCGCTACCGGATGATCAAGGCGTACTTTGTGATGCTGCTGGCGGAAACCGAGGCGACAAAGGATCTGCCACGGGATGCGCGGTTGGGCGACCCGGCGGGCAAGATGAAGCAGTTTGCGACATGGTTTACGCATGGGGTGCCGGGCGGGGCGAAGCTGCGCGGAGCGATATACCACGCGAAGACTGGCGAGGCCGTGCTGGGCGAGGTGGAACGTTTTTTTGTGAGCAGGCTGGATGACCCTGCCGGCGAGAGCGCCGAGGCGGACGGGATGGAAGAAGCGTTTCCCGAGGCCGCGGCGATTTGCGACTAAAGCGAGTCCGCTGCTCACCGGGCACGGTGAATTCGCTGCATCATGGGACAATCGCTCTCGCGGTGGAGATTCGGTCCACATTCGACGGTCCCGAAACGGGGTATATTGGTCTCAGCCTGATTTGAAGGGTCTGCCTTGCAGGGCAAAGCGCGTTCTGTCAGAACTTTTGTAAACCAGCTGTTGCGCAGCGCGGCCGCTTTGGCCCTTGCAGCCTGTCTCTGCCCTGCCCAACACTACACCTTCAGCACCCTTGCCGCCGACATGGACAACCTGAACGTGGACTGCATTGCGCAGGACCGCGCTGGCTATCTGTGGGTGGGCACGGAGGCCGGTCTTTACCGTTACGACGGTACGCGCTTCAAGAAATTCGGCGCGGCGGAGGGACTGGAAGGGCGCACGATCCAGAGCGTGTATACGGGCAGCGATGGAACGCTGCTGGTGGGCACGACGGCGGGCATCTATTTTGAGCGTCAGGACGGCGCGTTTGCAGAGATTTACGCCCCGGAAGGGGCCAACCGGTTTTCGCAGCAGTTGGGGACCGTGTTTACGGCAGACGGGTCGGGACAGGTGATTGCGGCGGACCGCGGCGGGGCGTTTCTGCTGCGGCATACGGGACCAGACCAGTGGAAGGCGGAGGCTCTACGGCTGGAAGAAGGACCAATCTGGAGCGTGCTGCGGACGCCAGGCGGAGCACTTTGGTATGGGTGCGACAACGACCTGTGCCGGCTTGAGAACGGCAAGACGACCCATATGGGAGCCGTGCTGCATCTTCCTGAAGCCGCATGGCTTCACCTGTTGCTGGCGCCTGATGGGCACTTGTGGATCAGGGGCGGAAGTCACCTTGGCGAGATTTCGATTGCGGAGAACCGCTACGCGGCGCACGATCTGCCCGGCCAGTCGAATGCGGAGCCCTACGACTCGCTGGTGATGGACACGCAGGGTCGCATCGCGGCGTCGCAGGGACCGGCCTTTGCGCTTTGGGAGAAGGACCATTGGCGGATGGTGACGGAACGTAACGGGCTGACCAGGTTTGATATTTCGGCGCTGTTTGCCGACCGCGAGGGGTCGCTGTGGATAGGCGCGGTAGGTCACGGGCTGAAGCGCTGGGTGGGACAGGATCGCTGGGAGGCGCTAACCATCGCGGAGGGCCTGAGCGACGACGTGCAGTGGGCGACGCTGAGAGACAAGCGGGGACGGCTGTGGGTGGGCACTGAGTCAGGCCTGGACTGGCTCGCGCCAGGCGCCAACACGGCGGTGGTGTGGAAGAGCGCGGGGATTGAGACGTCGCGCGGAGATTCGCTGGCGGAATCGCCGGACGGGACGATCTGGCTTGGAACGGCGGCGGGCAGCCTGGTGCGCATCGATGGACGGACGCTGGTGGGCCGCGAGTGGAAGACGCCGGAGGTGTACAAGATCCTGTTGGACGGCGGGCACAGGCTGTGGCTGGCGACAGCCGGCGGTCTCTACGTGGTGGATCTGAATGCTAGAAGCCTGACTCCGCAACGTGTGGAGGAGGCAGGGATCAAGCATCCGCAGGGCCGCTTCAGAGATTTGAGTCTTGACCCGGCAGGCCGCATGTGGGCGGTGGCGGACGAGGGGCTATTCCGCCTGGAGGCGGAGGGATGGCAGCGCATCGATCTGGGCCAGAGTGGCGTACTGCCGGAGATGATTGCCACCGACCGGCAGGGGAACCTATGGGCGAGCGGGAATTTTGCAGGCGTGATGCGGATGCGCATTGCGGGGGGCCGCGTGGTGGAGTCGGAACACATAACGCGGCCCCGACTGCTATCAGACCAGGTAGTGTCGTTGTATGTGGACCGCCGCGGCTGGCTGTGGGCGGGTGAGGACGCGGGACTGACCGTTTTCGATGGCCACTCGTGGCGCAGTTTTGACCAGGACGACGGGCTGATCTGGAACGACCAGGACAGCAACGGCATCAACGAAGACGCGGACGGCAGCATGTGGATCGGCACGTCAGGCGGGCTGTCGCACCTGATGAAGCCGGAGACAGGACCGGTGATTGCGCCGCAGCCGCCGGCGATTCCGCAGATAGCTTTCGGTGGGACACCGATCAGCGACGGAACGAGCGTGCGCTGGAGCGCAAGCCCGCTTTCTGTGGAGATGGCGACGCTGGAGTTTCGCGACGCGCACCACATTCAGATTCGGTACCGGTTGCTTGGGCTGGAACAGGATTGGGTGGATGCGGCCGAAGGAAACGCGCGCTATGCGCGGCTGGACCCGGGAAATTACAAGTTCCAGGCCGAGGCCGTGGATGTGAGTAGCGGCGCCGAGTCGGCGACGAAGGAAATTGACTTTGCGATTACGCCGCGCTGGTGGCAGAGCGATTTGCTGCGGGTAGCGCTGGTGCTGCTGGGCTGCGTGGGCATTGTTGCGCTCTGGCGCTGGCGGGTGCATTTGCTGATTGTGCAGAAGCATCAATTGGAGCTGGCCGTGGAACGGCGCACGGATGATTTGCAGAGCGAGAAAGCCGAGCTGCTGCGCACACGCGAGCAGATGCGGCACTTTGCCGAGCACGACGACCTGACAGGCTTGTGGAATCACCGCATCATCATCGAACGGTTGCGCGGCGAAGTAGACCGCTCGCAGCGGGAGGGCGTGCCGATCAGCCTGATCCTGGTAGACCTGGACCACTTCAAGGAAGTGAATGACACGTATGGTCATCCGGCGGGCGACCATGCCCTGAGGGAGATCAGCGCCGTGTTTCTGCGCTCAGTGCGTTCGTATGACTGGGTGGGCCGTTATGGCGGCGAAGAGTTCCTGTTGATTCTGCCGGGCACAAATGTGAGCAGCGCACGGCTGCGCGCCGAGCATTTGCGGGTTGCAGTCCAGGTGACGCATATCCAGTCAGCTGATACGAACATCAAGATCACGGCCAGCTTTGGCGTGGCGTCAGGCTTTGCCGCGGACCACGAAACGCTGCTGCACGAAGCGGATGCCGCTCTGTATCGGGCAAAGAACAACGGGCGCAACTGCGTGGTGGCTACGGAACTGAAGCCGCCTCCGCATCTTGCCGCGGCGTGGCGTGAGATCCAGTAGGTGCGGAAAAAGGCATTTGTGGTCGGGCGAGGTTAGCAGGGGCTGAAGCCCGACGCATATTTTGCGGGCCTTTCCAGGCTGCGGAAAAAGGCGCCTTCGGTCGAGCTGAACCAGCAGGGGCTAAAGCCCGACGTTGATTCTGCGGCTTTTGCGGCACGAGTAAACNNTTCGGGTGCAATCTCTGACTAGAAGCGGAAGACCACGCCGAATTCGCCTTGGGCATCCCAGTGGAGGTGGGGCGAGTAGGCGAGCAGGGGCGTGTTGTTGGTGACGGAGAAGGATGCGCCGATGCGGTCGCCAGAGGCGCGCAGGGCCCAGCGCTGGCTCATGTTGTAAAGGACGCCGCCGCCAAAACCGCCTGCAAAGGAGATGTTGGGGGTGATGCCTTCGCCGCCCGTATGCTCAACCCCGAGCAGGCCGTGGGCAAAGCCGTCGAAATTCCCATAAAGAGTGACGCGAAACTCTGGACCCACGAGTGCGGCCCACACCGAGGGGTCGCCGGGATTGCCGGGTTTGCCGGAACCGGCGGAAACCTTGTAATAGGTCCCCATGCCGGTGATGCCGACGTAGCGGCCAAAGTCGCGGGTGACTCCGGCCTTGCCGCCAATGAGGCCGTAGCGGGACTGGTTGACCTGGTTGAGGCTGGTGTAGCTGCCCAGGGCGTAAGCGTCGTACTTGAAGGTGGGCGCGCCCCGCTCATCGGGGGGACGCTCGGGAGCGATCTGGCCAACGGCGGCCAGGGGGATAAGCGCGACCGGAATGGCGGCCAGTATAGAAAACAGGAACTTACTCTTCAACTTGAAACACTCCTCAAAAACAACGCTGGGTCATTTCTTACTGACCGGGGGCCTGACCCCGCAGCCGACGAGCTGACTCAAAAATGGGTACGTTCATAGACTATCCTCTCCCCCCCGGTTCCATGAAGTCGCGGAGGGAGAACGTTGCTTGAGATGGGCCCGGATTCCACGGCTTTGGCCGGAATTCAACGGCTTTGGACCGGGACCGGCTCGGCGAGGCGGACGGCATTCTCTGACGTGGCTTTTACTGTGACGGGGATTCCGGCGGGAAGATAGCGAGCGAGGATTCCGGGGCGGGTCCAATCGAGGTCCCATCCGTCCTGAATGGCGAGGACGGAGTACTGGCCGGGCGCGGCGTCGTGGAGGGAGAAGCTCCCGTCGGAGTCAGACTGGTCGCGGCGAATGCGGTCAAGCATACTGGGGTCAGGAAGGGTCGAGAGAGCGCGGGGAACGAGCAGCACCATGACTCCGGAGACCCCTTTGCCGTCTTTGCGCGCGAACCCCTCGACGGAGGGTCCGCCCGAGGTGACGCGGGCCACCAGGGTGAGGGGGTGGTCGTGCACGGTGACTGCGCTTCCGCTGTGGGCCTGGCCCGCGGCGACGATGGAAAGGACCGATTCCGGCAAGCCATCGACCTGGGCGCTCAGCTTCCACGCGCCGACGGGCACAGCCGGAAAGCTGAATGCGCCTTTGTTGAAGCTGGATTCGAGCGGTTTGAGCCCCTGGGCGGCGTCCGCCGGCTCGAGGGTGACCATGGCAAAAGAGGTGACCGGCTTTCCGTCGGCGGTTTCGAGGGTTCCAGCCACCGGGAAGGCGGGCAGGCCTGCGCCGGGCTCAACCTGCAGGCTGGCGGTGGCGTCGAGTTCGACGACGCGGGGAGGATCGCCCTGCGTGAGCTCGTACTGGCCGGGGGGCACCCCGACGAATTCGGTCGAACCGGTTGTCGCGGCATCCAGGAAGCCGGCGCTCACGTTGTTAACGGTTTCGCCAAAGATGGTCTGGCGCAGTTGAGGCCGGGCGAGCTGTCCGTCCTGGCGGCGGGGCGCGGAAATCTGCAGTCGAATGGCTGAGACCGCATGCAGGGTGAGATTGGCATCAATGCGACTGCCCTGGGCGAGAAGAATGGGCGAGGCGGAGGCTTCGTCCGTTGTGGAATCGAAGTAGGTGATGGGGTAGGCGACATCGAGAGCGGAGTTGGGCGGCGTGGCGGACGTTTGTCCGGGTGACGGCGGGTTGCCGTGCATGGCGTACCAGGGCGTTGCCTTGGCGGCGAGCAGGTATTCGCCGGGGGAGAGGTTTGAGAACTCGTAGGTACCGATGTCGTCGGTAATGGCGGTTTCCTGCTGGACGATTTTTTCTCCGGGTGCGTAGCCTTGGGGTTTCTTGAAGAGCATGACCTCGGCATCGGCGACCGGATCGCCGCCGTCGGCGGTGACGACGCCGCGAAGCGCAGCACCGGGGGTGAGACGGAAGACGAGATGGGTGGTGTCGAAGTTCGAATTGGGATCGTCGCCGGTAACGATGGCGGAGCTGAAGTCTCCGTGCTCATCGTAAGCGGCGGTGGAGTAGCCGCGCTTGGAAGCGGTCAACTGATATTTGGCGGCGGGCAGGCCGTCGACAGAGAAATGACCGTCGCTTCCGGTCTGGGTTGAGGCGATGGAGTGACTGTCCTCAAGGGCGAGCACGGAAACGGTGGCTCCGCGTACCGGCTCGCCGGTTTGTGCATTCACGACCGTGCCGGCGATGCGATAGCCGGGGGCAGCAGACTGAGCCTGGATCGTGACAGGCAGACATGCGAGCACGAGCAATAAAATGCGACGCGCGCATGAGGACGAGAACAAGCATGGAGGCGTCATGGGTTTGGCGCCTCCACTTGAAGACTGGCGGTTGCGGAGGGAGACAGTGTGATGGCCTGTGCGCGGCTGCTCATGGCTCTTAGAGCATCGGGGTTGCGCCAGGCGAATTCGACAAAGCCGGGGAAGGTGTAGACGTGATAATTGCCCGGCGTGAGATTGACGACGGTGCCGCTGCCTCCGGTGGAGGGGCGGAGCGTGACGGGATCGATGTCGGCGGTGGAATCGAAGTCAGGAATGACCCAGGCGGTGAAAAATTGCTCATCGCCGGCGGTGATAGAGGCCTGGGTGTCAGGCAGCGAGAGCGCGAGGCTGGCGCAGTCGTCGCGAAGTGTGAGGGTCATGGGAAGCGCGGAACCGAAAGGTCCAATGACCAAGGGCTCACGCGCGAGGTCGGCGCCTCCGGCGGTCAACGAGGACTCACAGAAGCCATGCTGCTGGACGTGCGTGGAGACCCAATAACTCCCCGGGCGGGTGTAGACGGCGTCGAGGGGGCCGGGAACGTTTCCATGCGCATACTCCATCACCATGTTGTCATCGATCCATCCCTGATCCGGAGAGACCATGACCTGCGCGAGCGGGCCGGAGCCGATGGGCTGCGCCGTGTTGTGCATGACGGCTACGTCGATGGGAGTGGGCCTGCCGGCGGAAAGAGCAAGACGGAGATTGGGGACGGGATGGCCAGCTACGGCAAAATCCACCGAGCCGGCAAGAATGGAGTCACGATTGCGCCCAATCGGCCCACTGCGCTCGTTGTTCGTGGCAAATAGTGTGTAGATGCCGTCGGGCAGGTTGGCGTGGATGGACTGGGAGTCAGGATCGTATTGTGCCTGATAGGGCAGCTGGCGGCCGGCGCTGTCTGCGATTAATGCATTGAGGTCCACGCTCATGCCGGCGACGACGCCCGACGGAAATGAGACCGCTGCGTTGACAGGCTGGAAGGGCTCAAGGGCAAGCGTGAGGTTGGCCTGCGCCTCCTGACCATTGGCCACGTGGATGGCAGCGACACCCGAAGGATCGCGGGCGGCAGGAAAGTAGGCACCGGGGAAGCCAAAACGCTGGCCTGCGCCGGATGAGAAGGGTGTGTCGTCGGAGTCGTTGTCCATCGAGGGCACTGAATAGAGAGCGTAGTCGCCATCGGCGAGGCCGCCAAAACGAAAGCTGCCGTCGCCGCGCACCTTGGTGACGGCGAGCGCCTGCCATACTGAGCGGCCGTGGGCAATGGCGCGACGCGCGAGCGAGAGCGTGATGCCTTGCGCGGAATCGCCCGTGGATAGTTCGACCATTCCGCGAATGGCTCCGGCGGGCGAGAGCGTGAAGACGACGTCGGGCATTTCCGCGGCCACCATCACGTTGTGGCCGCCATTGGGCTCTGCGGAAAGAAACTGACTGTCGGCCGGATCGACGCGCGAATGGGAGAAGTCAAAAAAGCCGGGCTTGACGACGCTGACTTGCTGAGGACCGACGGGAAGGTCTGGGATTTCAAAGCGGCCGTCGCCGTCGGTGAGCGCACCTGTGGCCGCATCTCCCTCAACGCGCACGAGCGCGCGCGGCAGGCCTTCTCCGGTGGCCGCGTTGCGCACCACGCCGTGGAGAGAAGCGAGCGTGTGGTCGAGGGACTGAGGCTGTGCCTGTTGCTGTGCGCGGAGAGCGGCCGGGGAGAGCATGGCCGCGAGCAAGACGGCAGAGCCGTAGAGGGCCGGGGTGAGTGCATGTTGTCCCACCGAATGCACGGGGCATTTTTCAACGGAGGGTGGGGACTGTTCCCCGGTCCCCAAATGCGAGGGACCGGGGGCACCCGCGGTTTGGATCCGTTGACCGTT